>CAMPHE010000042.1 GCA_946885815.1 uncultured Arenimonas sp. | reverse complement strand
TGGCGAGCGGGCGGGCCGCGACGATCGCGATTCGCTGCCACACCGACTTCGCGTTGAAGCTCTCGTGACGTTCTTCGGGCTCGACTTCCACTTCGCGGTCGTCGAGCATCCGCACATAGCCGCCGAGCGGCAGCGCGGCGACGACCCATTCGGTGCCGTCACGGCCGATGCGGGTCCACAGCGGCTTCCCGAATCCGATCGAGAACCGCAGCACGCGCACGCCGCAGCGGCGTGCGACCCAGTAATGGCCGAATTCGTGGAACGTGACGAGCAGGCCGAGGCTCACCAGCAGCCACCAGATCGAGCCGACGAATTCGCTCATGCCGGCTGCACCTTCGCGACGAGGCTTTCGGCGACGCGACGCGCGGTGGCGTCGGCGTCGAGGCGCTGCGCGAGCGTGACGGCGGAACCGCCGGGCACCGCGTCGAGGCACGCGCGGATCAGCACCGGAATGCCGGGAAAGGCGAGTCTTCCGTGCAGGAACGCCGCCACCGCGACCTCGTTCGCGGCGTTCAGCACCGCCGGCGCGGCGCCACCGGCGTCGAGCGCGGCCCACGCGAGATCGAGGCAGGGGAACGCCTCGCGGTCCGGCGCCTCGAAATCGAGCCGCGCGAGCGCGGCCAGGTCGAGCGGCGCGACGCCCGAGTCGATGCGTTCCGGCCACGCCAGGCCGTAGGCGATCGCGGTGCGCATGTCGGGATTGCCGAGCTGCGCGAGCATCGAGCCGTCCACGTAGTCGACCAGCGAATGGACGATGCTCTGCGGATGCACGACCACCTCGATCGCGTCGGCGGCGATGCCGAACAGGTGGTGGGCTTCGATCACTTCCAGCCCCTTGTTCATCAGCGTCGCCGAGTCGACGGAGATCTTGCGCCCCATCGACCAGTTCGGATGCGCGCAGGCTTCGGCCGGCGTCACCGCGGCGAGCGTGTCGCGCCGGCGGCCGCGGAACGGACCGCCCGAGGCGGTCAGCAGCAGGCGGCGGACGCCGCCGCGCGTGCCGTCGGCGGGCAGGCACTGGAAGATCGCGTTGTGCTCGCTGTCGACCGGGAGGATCGTCGCGCCGCCGGCGCGGGCGGCCTCGACCAGCAGTTCGCCGGCCAGCACGACCGATTCCTTGTTCGCCAGCAGCAGCCGCTTGCCCGCGCGCGCGGCAGCGAGGGTGGAGGAGACGCCGGCGGCGCCGACCAGCGCGGCCACGACGGTGTCGTGGGCCGGATCGGCGGCGACCGCGTCGAGCGCGTCGGCGCCGGCCGCCGGCCGCGTCGCGAGCCCGCGCGCACGCAGCCCGGCGGCCAGCGCGTCGAGCAGCGATCCGTCGGCGATCACCGCCACGTCGGGCGTGAACCGCGCGCACAGCGCGACCAGTTCGTCGACCTTGCGATGCGCGCTGAGCGCGCCGACGCGGAAGCGCTCCGGATGCCGGGCGACGACATCCAGCGTGGAGCCGCCGATCGAACCGGTGGCTCCGAGCAGCGCGATCGACCTCAGAGACCCAGCCACGACTTGCCCACGACGAACACCGGCAGCGCCGCCAGCAGACTGTCGATTCGGTCCATCACGCCGCCATGGCCCGGGAAGATCGTGCCCGAGTCCTTCATGCCGGCGTGGCGCTTCATCAGGCTTTCGAACAGATCGCCGACGACCGACACGGCGGCCGTGAGCGCCGTCAGTACCGCCAGCGCCGGCAGCTGCGGCCACGCGGCGCCGAGCAGCGCCAGCGCGATCACCGCCAGCAGCATCGCCGTCGCCATTCCGCCGAGCACGCCTTCCCACGTCTTGCCCGGGCTGATCGCCGGCGCCAGCTTGTGCCGCCCGAACTTCGAGCCGGCGAAATAGGCGCCGCTGTCGGCGGCCCAGACCAGCGCGATCGCGAACAGCGTCCAGCGCGCGCCCTGGGGCTCGGCGTGCAGCCATGCCACCGCGCACCACGCCGGGATGACGCACAGGCTGCCGGCGAGCAGCTTGGCCGCCCGCGCGCCGGGCGTGTCGGCGGCCGCCAGCGTCGGGCGCGACAGCCACAGCATCACGACCAGCCACCACGCGACGCCGAGCATCGCCACCAGTTTCACCGGCATCAGTGTCGGGCCGGCGCCCCAGGCCAGCGCGGCGATCATCAGCGCGTTGGCGGTGAGCACGGCGGCACGCGGCAGCGGCGCGTCGAGACCGGCCAGCCGCGTCCATTCCCACAGGCCGGCGAGCAGCGCGGCGGCGACGAACGCGGCCAGCCACGGCGTCGGCAGCAGCAGGATGCCGAGGATCGGCAACGGGGCCAGCACCAGCGCGGTGGTGATGCGCTGACGCCGGCTCACGAGGCCACTCCCGCCACCTGGGCGCTGGTGAGGCCGAAGCGCCGCTCGCGGTCGGCGTAATCGTCGAGCGCGGCGCGCAGCACCGTCGCGTCGAGGTCGGGCCACAGCGTCTCGGTGAACCACATCTCGGTGTACGCCATCTGCCAGAGCAGGAAATTGCTGATCCGCAGGTCGCCGCCGGTGCGGATGAAGAGGTCCGGCGGGGGCAGGCCGGCCAGGCCCACGCGCGCGTCGATCATGGATTCGTCGATGGCCTGCGGATCGAGCCGGCCGTCCGCGGCGTCGGCGGCGAGCCGGCGACAGGCCTGCACGATGTCCCAGCGGCCGCCGTACCCGGCGGCGATCGTCAGCACCAGCCGGTCGCTGCCTGCCGTGCGACGTTCGGCCGCGGCCATGCGCTCGCGGAGGCCGGGCGGGAAGCCGGCGCGGTCGCCGATGAACGCGAGACGCACGCCGCGCCGACCGAGTTCGTCGACTTCCGAGTCGAGCATCCGCAGGAACAGCTTCATCAGCGCGCCGACCTCGTCCTGCGGCCGGTTCCAGTTCTCGCTGGAGAACGCGAACAGCGTCAGCGCCTCGATGCCCTCGGCGAGGCAGAAATCGACGCAGACCTGCACCGCGCGGACGCCCGCGCGGTGGCCGAGCGTGCGCGGGCGCTGGCGGCGCTCGGCCCAGCGGCCGTTGCCGTCCATGATGACGGCGAGGTGGCGCGGCTTGCGGCGGACGGCGGACATGGCAGCGGCCGGCCTCAGACCGCCATCAGTTCCTTTTCCTTCTCCCGCGCGACGTCGTCGACGTCCTTCACCGCCTTGTCGGTGATCTTCTGGATCTCTTCCTCGGCGCGGCGCGCGTCGTCCTCGGTGACCTGCTTTTCCTTCAGCAGTTCCTTGGCGTGGTGGATCGCGTCGCGGCGGATGTTGCGGACGGCGATCTTGGCGTTCTCGGCTTCGGCGTGCACGTGCTTGCCGAGCTCCTTGCGGCGCTCCTCGGTGAGCGGCGGCAGGTTGATGCGGATCACGGTGCCGGCGGTGTTCGGCGTCAGGCCGAGGTCGGAGGCGAGGATCGCCTTCTCGACCGCGGCCACCATGTTCTTCTCGTACGGGGTGATCTGCAGCGAGCGCGCGTCGGCGACGACGACCGAGGCCACCTGCGTCAGCGGCGTGTCCGAGCCGTAGTAGTTCACCTTCAGGTGGTCGACCAGCGCGGTGGTGGCGCGGCCCGTGCGCAGCTTCGTCAGGTCGTGGCGGAACGCCTCGACCGACTTGGCCATGCGCGTCTGGGCGTCTTTCTTGATGTCGTTGAGCATCGCGGTCTCCGCGTGGCGAGCATGGGCGGGGATTATAGGCGGGCAGGGCGGCTCACGGGCCGACCAGCGTCCCCAGCGGCTCGCCGCGCAGGATCCGCATCAGCGCGCCGGGCTGCATCATGTCGTAGATGCGCAGCGGCACGCCGTTGTCGCGGCACAGCGCGAACGCCGCGGTGTCCATCACCTGCAGGTTGCGCGCGATCACCTCGTCGTACGACAGGTACTCGAAGCGCGTCGCGCCCGGGTTCTTCTTCGGGTCGGCGTCGTAGATGCCGTCGACCTTCGTCGCCTTCAGCAGCAGGTCCGCGCCGATCTCGCTGGCGCGCAGCGCCGCGGCCGAATCGGTGGTGAAGAACGGATTGCCGGTGCCGGCCGCGAACAGGCAGATGCGGCCCTTCTCCATGTGCCGGATCGCGCGGCGCCGGATGTAGTCCTCGCAGACCTCGTTGATCTTGATCGCGCTCATCACGCGCGCGAAGCCGCCCTGTTTCTCGAGCGCGTCGGCCATCGCCAGCGCGTTGATCACGGTGGCCAGCATGCCCATGTGGTCGCCGGTGACGCGGTCCATCCCGGCGGCGGCGAGGCCGGCCCCCCGGAAAATATTTCCGCCCCCGATCACCAGCCCGACCTCGGCGCCGGCGCGCTGCGCCTCGACGATCTCCTTCGCGACCGCGGCGATCACCCGCGGCGAGATGCCGTAGTCCTCGTCGCCCATCAGCGCTTCGCCGGAGAGTTTCAGCAGCACGCGACGGTATTTCAGGGGTGCGGCGCTCATCGGGACCTCCGGTCGGGCAAACGCCGGAATTCTAGCCGATCGCGGGACCGCACCGCCGGCCGGCACGTCGCGGCGGACACTTGCATCGCGATCCGCGCGATGGCCGAATGCCGGCGACGGTGGCGTTGCTCGCTGAGGTCGTCGGTTTCGCCGGCGCGATGCGCGCATGCACCGCGGTGAGTAGTCACCAGGGGGAAAAATGAACGATTCGAGCCGGCGGAGCTTCCGCCACCGTGTGCTGTTCTGCGGCGCGCTGGCGCTGCTGCTGTCGCTGCCCGCGGCCGCCGACCCCGTCGTGCGGTTGCTGCCCGCCGCCGGCCAGGCCGGCGAGATCGCCGCGCAGGCGGGCCTGCCGGTCGAACTGACGATCGTGAAGAGCCGCGACGGCGCCGCCGCCATCGACGAGCCGCTGGCATGGGCCGTGGAATCGGGCGAAGGCACGCTCGAGGTGCTCGACGCGCGTTCACGCCCCGCGGCGGATGCCGTCGAGCCGGGCTCGGCCCGCGTACGGTTCACGCCGGCGCGCGCCGGCACCCACGCGATCCGCGTGCAGTCACCCGTCGACCCCGCCTGCAGCGGCCCGGACTGCCGCATGGCGGCGCACCGGTTCGTCGTGATCGCGGCGCCCGCCGCGGCGGTCCGCGACGATGACGGCCACACCGGCCTCGTGATCGGTGGCGCGGCGGCGGCGGGTGCGCTGGCGCTGCTGGCGATCGCCGACTCCGACGGTAGCGCCGACGCGCCGGGCAACCGGCTCGTCGCCGTTTCCGGCAACGGCCAGAGCGCGCTGACGAACAATCCGCTGCCGCAGCCGCTCGGTGTGCTGGCGATGTCGGGCGGGCGTCCGGCCGCCGGCGTCACGATCAGCTGGACCGCCACCGGCGGCGCGACGCTGTCGGACACGAGCACGATCACCGGCCTCGAAGGGCAGTCGTCCGTACGCGTGCTCAGCGTCGGCCCCGGCCCGGGGCCGGTGACGGTCACCGCGACCCGCACCGACGACGCATCGGCCGTCGCGACGTTCACCGTCGGCGTCGATGTCGCCGGGCTGGTCGAGGTTTCCGGCGACGGCCAGACGACGCGGGTCGACACCACCACCACCGCGCCGCTGGTCGTGCGCACGACGCTCAACGGCGCGGCCCAGCCCGGCGTCGCGCTCGTCTGGCAGGTCGTGTCGGGCACGGCGACGCTGTCGGGCGTGCAGGCCACGAGCGACGGCGCCGGCCTGGCGCAGGCGTTCGTCGATGTCGGCCCGTTCCCCGGTCCGATCACGATCCTCGTCACACGCGCCGACGAACCCACGGCGCAGCAGGTGTTCACCGTCAATGCGGTGGAACTGCGCGCGCTGGCGATCGTCAGCGGCGACGGGCAGAGCGCGGCGCAGGGCAATCCGCTGCCGGCGCCGCTGGTCGTGCGCGCCACCGACGACGCCCTGGCCGATCCCGGCGTCACGATCTTCTGGACCGCGAGCGGCGGCGCCACGCTGAGCGCCAGCAGCACCGTGACCGACGGCGCCGGCCTCGCCAGCGTCACCGTCACCAGCGTCGGCTTCGGGCTCGATCCGGTGGTCGTGACCGCGTCGCGCGCCGACAACCCGCTGCTGCAGGTGCAGTTCACCGCCGCCGTCGACCCGGCGACGCTCACGGTCGTTTCGGGCGACGGGCAGAGCGGGCTCGCGGGGACGCGCGCGGCGGCCCCCGTGGTCGTGGTGCTGCTCGATGGCGCCGGCCAGCCGATGGCCGGCCAGACCGTGCTGTGGCAGGTCACCGGCGGTTCGGCGACGCTCGATGCCGGCGCGTCGGTGACCGACGCCGCCGGCCAGGCGTCGGTCGGCTACACCTTCGGCAACTTCCCGGGCCCGGTGACGATCACCGCCAGCGCGTTCGGCGGTGGCGTCACCGCGTCCGCGACCGGCACCGGCCAGCCGCCGGGCGGCCTCGCCGCGACCGGCGACGGGCAGGCCGGCGATCCGGGCATCGCGCTGCCGATCTCGGTACAGATCGTCGACCCGGCGCCCGACCTGTCGGGCATCCCGATCGTGTTCACCGTCGTGTCCGGGTCGGCCACCGTCGCTCCGGCGAACGTGCTCACGGACGCGACCGGAACGGCGGCGACCACGGTCACGCTCGGCACCACGCCGGGTCCCGTGGTGGTGGAGGCCACGGCGCCGGGCGGCGTCACCTACACGTTCAACCTGACCGTCAACGGGACGCTGGTGGTCACCGGCACCACGGCGGTGTCCGGCAACGGGCAGGACCTGGTGGTCGGCGTGCCGTCGGCACCGATGGTCGTCGAACTGCTCGGCAACGGCGCGCCGCTCGCCGGCGTCACCGTCACGTGGACGACGACGAACGGCACGATGGCGTCGCCGACGACGGTGACCGATGCGACGGGTCGCACGCAGAACACCGTCACGATCGCGGGCGCGGGGACGACGATCGTCACGGCGTCGTATCCGACGGTCGACGAGTTCGTCGGCTCCAGCGTGCAGTTCACGCACAACGCGCCGCTGGCGGCGCTGCCGGCGCTGGCGGTGAACGAGGCGTCGGTCGCCGAGGCGCTGGACGCGGCCTGCGCCGCGCTGCAGGGCAGCCCGACGCCGACGCCCGACGAAGTCGACCTGCTGCAGCAGTGCCAGGCGCTCGCCGCGGCATCGGCAGGCGATCCGGCCGCGGTCGGCGACGCGCTGTCGGCGATGCTGCCCGACGTCGCGCAGACGCAGGCCGACGCGAGCAAGGCCGCGAGCGGGGCGCAGTTCGAGAACCTCGCCGGCCGCATCGTGCAGCTGCGCAGTGGCGCGCCGCTGGCGCAGCTGTCGTTCGACGGCCTGATGCTGACGGCGTCCGGTGGCCGCGTCGGGCTCGCGCAGCTCGGCTCGGCGCTGCTCGACGTGCAGGCCGAGGATGCGCCGGCGGCCGGCGGCGACGTCGAAGCCGGCAGCGAGTTCGGCCGCTGGGGCGCGTTCTTCTCCGGCAACATCGGGCGCGGCGAATCGGACCCGACGAACCTGACGCCGCGATACGACTTCGACATCGACGGCCTCACCGCCGGCGTCGACTACCGCTGGAGCGACCGCTTCGTGATCGGCGCCGCGCTCGGTTACACGCGCCAGGACACCGTGCTCGCCGGCGGGGAGGGCAAGGTCGACACGCAGGGCCTCAGCCTGTCGGCGTATTCCACGTGGTACAGCCCGCGCGAGTGGTACCTCGACACGGTGCTGACGCTCGGCTGGAACCGTTACGACCACGAGCGCCGCATCGCGTACATCCTGCCGGGCTCGGTCGTGAACCAGCTGGCGGAGGCCGATTCGGACGGCACCGACATCGGTGCCACGGTCACGTTCGGCCGCGACTGGCAGAAGCAGGCGTGGACCTACGGCGTGTACGGCCGGCTCGCGTACAACCGGCTGCAGTTCGATGCGTTCGAGGAGGAAGTGGATGCCTCGCTGAACGGCAGCGGCCTCGCGCTGCGGATCGACTCGCGTTCGGTCACCGGCCTGTCGTCGACGTTCGGCGGCAAGCTGGCGTACGCCCACAGCGCGAGCTGGGGCGTGCTCGTGCCGCAGCTGGAGGCGGAATGGCAGCACGACTTCCGTGGCGACGCCGAGGCGTTCCGCGGCTTCTTCGTCGACGACCCGACGCAGACGCCGATCCTGGTGCTCGGCGACGACCTCGACAGCGACTTCTTCCGCGTCGGTCTCGGGCTGTCGATGGTGTTCACCGGCGGCCGCTCCGGTTTCGTCACCTACGAACGCATCCTCGGCCGCTCCGGGCTCTCGCAGGAGATGCTGACGCTCGGGTTCCGCATGGAATTCTGACCCGGCTTGCAGGGCCGCGACGGTCCCCGCACCCTACGCGCGGCCCGGCACTCCCGCCGGGCCGCATTCGCTGGGGAAACCGATGCTCCCGAAGTCGTGGCTCGTACTGCTGCTGTCCCTCCTGTCCCTGCTCGCGCTTCCGGCGTCCGCGCAAACCGCGGTCCAGTGGCCCGAAGGACTGCCCGACGTTCCGGCCGACCAGGCGCAGATCGTGTTCATCAAGCCCGGTGGCGGCATGTGGGCCGGCCTGCCGGTCGGCATCCTCGAGGTCGTCGGCGACGAGCGCCGGATGGTCGGCGTGCTCGGCCAGAACGACTACGCGGTCGCCACCGTCGCGCCGGGTCGCCACCGGTTCATGTCGCACATGGGCATCACCCACTTCCTCGACGCCGACGTCGCCGCCGGCAAGCGCTACGTCGTGCTCGCGCGCTTCATCTACGGCAACGGCTTCCAGCTGCGCCCGATCCGTCCGGGCGAGCCGGGCGACTACAGCACGGACAACCCGGCGTTCGCCGGCTGGATGGCCGAGGTCGAGCCGGCCGATACGCGTCATCCGAAGGTCCGCTGGTACGCCAGGAAGGATGCGAAGGTCGCCAGGCACCAGGCGAAGTTCCAGGAGACGTGGGAGCGCAAGACCGACGACGAGCGCGCGCAGCTGACGCTGAACCCGGAAGACGCGCTGCCGTAGGCGGCCGCAGTCCGTGAGCGCAAAAAAAAGCCCCGCGAACATCGCGGGGCTTTTCTTCTCTTCACGATCCGACGCGCCCTCTGGTGGAGAGCCCCCTTGGCAAGGGGGGCGCGCGGGTCTGACCCGCGTCCCGCGGGTCAGACCTGCATCGCCTTCGCGACTTCGGCGGCGTAGTCCTCGACGACCTTCTCGATGCCCTCGCCGACGACGAGGCGCTCGTAGCGGACGACGTCGGCGCCGGCGGCCTTCACCGCCTGCTCGACCGTCTTGTCGGTGTCGAGCACGTACGGCTGGCCGTACAGCGTGACCTCGTTGACGATGCGGGCGATCTTGCCGGTGATGATCTTCTCGAGGATCTCGGCCGGCTTGGCCTTGTCCTTCTCCGACATCTTCGCCAGCTCGATTTCCTTTTCCTTCGCGAGGAAGTCGGCCGGAACGTCCGACGCCTTGTTGTGCGGCGGGTTCATCGCCGCGACGTGCATCGCGATGCCGCGGGCCAGCTCGGCGTCGCCGCCGGCGAGCTCGACCAGCACGCCGATGCGGCCGCCGTGGATGTAGGCCGCGACGACGTTGCCGCTGTCGATGCGGGCCATGCGGCGGACCTGCACGTTCTCGCCGACCTTGGCGATCACGGCGGCGCGGGCTTCCTCGACGGTCTCGCCGGAAGCGACCTTCGCCGCCTTCAGCGCGTCGGCGTCGGCGACGCCCGACTCCAGCGCGGCCTGGGCGACGGCGTCGGTGAAGGCGAGGAAGTTCTCGTCCTTGGCGACGAAGTCGGTCTCGGAGTTGATCTCGACCAGCACGGCCTTGCCGTCCGCCTGCGCGGCGACGATGCGGCCCTCGGCGGCGACGCGGTCGGCCTTCTTGTCGGCCTTCGCGAGGCCCTGCTTGCGCAGCCATTCGGCGGCGGTGTCGATGTCGCCGGCGTTCTCGGTCAGCGCCTTCTTGCATTCCATCATGCCGGCGCCCGTGCGCTCGCGAAGTTCCTTCACGAGTCCCGCGGAGATGTTCGTAGTCATTTCGTATTCCTCGATAACTGGAGATTCGTCGACCGTTCGGGGTGCGGCGGGCGGGACTCGTGAAGGAAC
>CAMPHE010000041.1 GCA_946885815.1 uncultured Arenimonas sp. | reverse complement strand
GGCGACAAGGTGGCACTGAAGGACTACCCGTCGGCCGGGTTCGAGCCCATGGGCGTGCCCGCGAATCCGATGTTCGAGCGCGGCTGCGAAATCAGCCGGGTGGTTCCGATGGCGCGCGACTAGCGGCGAATTCCTGCACGCGCGTGCCCCGAACGCTGATGGTGCGTCGCAACATGCATGTGATCGGCGTCACGGTTACGGTCGACCCGGGCCCCGGGATCCTCCCGGCGCCACCGGGGAAGGGACCAGATTTCATGAAGATGCTTGCAAAGGCCATCGCGGTGGCCGTGGGAACGCTCGTGTGTGCGGGTACCGCGCAGGCCGCCACGTATGTCGTGACCGCCAACGGCAACAAGTTCGACGCCTCGCTCGCGCGCAAGCTCGAAGCGGCCGGCGGCGTCGTCACGGCGCGGCTGCCGCAGGTCGGCCTCGCGATCGTCGAGTCGTCCGATGCCGGTTTCCAGCAGCGCGCGAGCCGCGTGCCGGGCATCTTCTCGGTGGCGCGCGACATCGAGCTGCAGTTCGACCTGCCGCCCGCGACCGCGGACTACGAGGCCGACTACGCCAATCCGCCGGCGTCCGGCGACAACGACACCCGCTTCGACCTGCAGTGGGGCCATGCGGCGATCGATGCCGCGGGTGCGTGGAACAAGGGTCATCGTGGCGCCGGCGTCGTCGTCGCCGTGCTCGACTCCGGCGTGGCGTGCATCCACCCGGACATCGCGCCGAACCTGCTGGCCGCCGGCTCCACGTCGTTCGTGCCGGGCGAGACGCACTGCCTGTCGCGCACGAACGTGTTCAACCACGGCTCGCATGTGGCCGGCACGATCGCGGCGCCCGACAACGGCATCGGCACGATCGGCGTCGCGCCGGAAGCGAAGCTCATCGCGGTGAAGGTGCTTTCCGAGGTCACCGGCTCCGGCAGCTTCGCCGGCATCATCCAGGGCATCGTGCACGCCGCCGACCAGGGCGCGGACGTGATCAACATGAGCCTCGGCATCCGTGGCGGCCTGCAGGTGAACGGCCCAGGCGCCAACGACGTGCGCGACCTGATGAACGCGGCGGCGCGCGCGACGCGCTATGCGGAAAGCCAGAACGCGATCATCGTGGCGTCCGCCGGCAACGACGGCCGCGATCTCGATGCCGACAGCGGCCTGAAGGTCTGCGACGACGACGGCAGCTGCTGGGTGTCGAACCTTCGGTCGTTCCCGGGCGAACTGCCGGGCGTGCTCACCGTGGCGGCGACGGCGCCGGTCGGCTGGGCGATCGATCCGAACGGCAGCCTCGACTACCTGGCCAGCTATTCGAACTACGGCCAGTCGGCGATCGACTTCGCCGGGCCCGGTGGCGACGGCATGTATCCGGGCAACGAGGCGTGCGTGGTGGCCGGCGTGCCGCAGGCGTGCTGGGTGTTCGACATGGTGTTCAGCGTCGGCGGGTATGCCCAGGTGGGCAACCAGCTGTTCGCGTCGTACAGCTGGTCGGCGGGCACCAGCATGGCGGCGCCGCACGTGGCGGGCGTCGCGGCGCTTGTCATCGGCAAGCACGGCGGCGAGATGGCGCCGGCGCAGGTCAAGCGCATCCTGCGCGCCTCGGCCGACGACCTGGGCAAGCCGGGCAACGACAGCGAGTACGGCGGCGGGCGCGTGAACGCGTCGCGCGCGGTCGATCTCTGAGTCCGACCGGGCGACTCGCGAAACGGAAGGCGGCCCGCGGGCCGCCTTCTTCTTTCAGTCCAGCAGATCGTGGCTTTCGCCGGTCGGGCCGGCGTCGCCCGTCTCGAACGTGCGCACGCGCTTCGCGTCGCGGCGTTCCTCCGCGAAGCGGCGCACGGTTTCCCGCAGCAGCTCGGCGTCCTTCAGCCACGCGATGTGCACCTCCGGCGTGGACGCATCGGTGGTGTAGAGGATCACCTCGCCGAGCCCGAACAGGCGCTCGAAGAACGTCTGCTCGAGGCGGGTGTCGCGCACGCGATAGAGCTCCAGGTCTTCCGTGGTGCGGTTGAACACGCCGCGGCGGATGCGCAGCCGCTCGGTGGTCAGCGTGAACACGGTGTTCCGGACGACGAGCCAGCGCCAGATCGCCCACGGAATCGGGATCAGCAGCAGGCACGACAGGAACCAGCCGGCGTTCTGCCATTGCGACGGGGTGCCGGCCCATTCGACGCGTTCGGCGGTGGCGGACATCGGCGTGCTCCGTGAGTCAGTCGGGTCGGGAGGCCAGCGCCGCCAGCACCGCGCGGTCGACGTTCCCCCCGGAGAGGATAAGGCCGACGCGGCGGCCGGCGAAGCGCTCGCGATGGCGCAGGACCGCGGCCAGCACGGTCGCGCCGGACGGCTCCACGAGCACCTTGAGCCGCTCCAGCAGCAGGCGCATCGCCGCCAGCACCTCGTCGTCGGACACCAGCAGCGCCTCGACGCGGTGATCGCGCATCAGCTGCAGGTTCAGCGCGCCGACCGTGCCGCGCAGGCCGTCGCAGATCGTGTCGGGCGTGAAATCGGTGACGCGGCGCCCTTGGCGCAGCGATTCGAAGGTTTCGGCGGCGCCTTCCGGTTCGGCGCCGAAGACCGGCAGGTCGGGGAAACGGCCATGCGCGGCGATCGCGCTGCCGCCGATGAGGCCGCCGCCGCCGATCGGCGTCATCAGGGCGTCGAGCGGCCCGGTTTCGGCGAGCAGTTCGAGCGCGGCCGTACCCTGGCCGGCGATCACGTGCGGATCGGTGTAGGGATGCACCAGCGTGGCGCCGGTGCGGGCGCGCACGGCTTCGGCCATCGCTTCGCGCGCGGCGATCGTCGGCGCGCAGCGGTGCAGCGTGGCGCCGGCCGCTTCGATCGCGGCGAGCTTGCCCGCGACCGCGCCTTCCGGCACCACCACATGCGCCGGGATGCCGCGCACGCGCGCGGCGAGCGCGAGTGCCGCGCCGTGATTGCCGGACGAATGGGTGACGACGCCGCGCGCGGCGGTGGCGTCGTCGAGCGCCATCACCGCGTTGCAGGCGCCGCGGAACTTGAACGCGCCGGAGCGCTGCAGGTTTTCGCACTTGAAGTGCAGCGACGCCCCGGCGAGCGCGTCGAGCGACGCCGAGCGCAGCACGGGCGTGCGGTGCGCATGCGGGGCGATGCGGGCGGCGGCCGCGAGCACGGCCGTGTGGTCGAGCGGAGCGTTCGGCATGCGACGGCACCGGTGGGCGAGAGCGCAGCGTAGCAAGCGCGCCGGTGGATGCGGCGGCCGGTCAGGAACCGCGTGCTAGCCTGACCGCCCTGTCTTTCACCCCCCGGAAAGCGCCGCGACATGAGTGTTCCGAGTCGACCGGACGGCTACGTCCACCTCGCCGATTACCGGCCGCCCGCGTGGCGCATCCCTTCCGTCGACCTGCAGTTCGACCTCGATCCCGAGGCGACGATCGTCGAGGCGCGGCTGGCGCTCTCGCCGGACCCGGCGCAGCCCGGCGTCGATCCGCTGCTCGACGGCGAGGAGCTGGACCTGCTGGCGATCGCGATCGACGGCGCGCCGCTGTCGCCCGACGCCTACGACTACGACGGCCGCCGGCTGCGGCTGATCGGCGTGCGGGCGGCCTGCACGCTGGAAACGCGGGTGCGTATCCGGCCGGCCGCGAACACGCGGCTCGAAGGCCTGTACCGCAGCGGCCCGTTGCTGCTGACCCAATGCGAAGCCGAAGGCTTCCGCCGCATCACGTTCCTCGCCGACCGCCCCGACGTGATGCCGACGTGGCGCATCGTGCTGCGCGCCCACGCGGCGGCGTATCCGGTGCTGCTGGCGAACGGCAATCCGGTTGGCGCGCGCGCGCTGGACGGGGGCCGGCACGAGGCCGCGTGGGAAAACCCGCATCCGACGCCGGGCTATCTGTTCGCCGTCGCCGCCGGGCCGCTGCGCTGCCTGTCGCGCGAACTCGAGACGATCGAGGGGCGGGCGATCACGATCAATGTCTGGGCCGAGGCCGCCGACGTGCCGCGCTGCGCGTACGCGCTGGGCGCCGCCGAACGCGCGCTGCGCTGGGACGAGCAGCGGTTCGGCCGCGCGTACGACCTGGACGTGTTCAACATCGTCGCCGCGCAGGACTTCACGATGGGCGCGATGGAGAACAAGGGCCTGAACATCTTCAACGCGCGCTACATCCTCGCCGACGAGGACACCGCGACGGATGCCGATTTCCTCGGCATCGAATCGGTGGTCGCGCACGAGTACCTGCACAACTGGTCGGGCAACCGGGTGACGCTGCGCGACTGGTTCCAGCTGTCGCTGAAGGAAGGGTTGACCGTGTTCCGCGACACCGAGTTCAGCAGCGACGTGCATTCGCGCGCGCTGCGGCGGATCGAATCGGTGCGGCTGCTGCGCGGACGGCAGTTCGCCGAGGACGCCGGCGCGCTGGCGCATCCGGTGCGGCCGGCGAAGTACCGCGAGATCTCCAACTTCTACACGCTGACGATCTACGAGAAGGGCGCCGAGATCATCCGCGTGCTGCACACGCTGCTCGGCGAGACGACGTTCCGCGCCGGCATGGACCGGTACTTCGCCGACTGCGACGGTCGCGCGGCGACGCTGGAGGATTTCGTCGCGGCGCATTCGGCGGCGAGCGGGCGCGACCTGTCGGGGTTCCTCGCCTGGTATGCGCAGGCGGGGACGCCGGAACTGCGGATCGAGGAAGCGTTCGACGAGGCGACGGGCGACTACGTGCTGACGGTGCGCCAGCACACGCCGCCGACGCCTGGGTATCCGGCGCCGGTGCCGCTGATGATGCCGTTGCGGGTGGCGTTGTATGGCGGCGACGGGGAACGGATCGGTGCGGTGCCGGAGAGTGATGCCGCGATCGGGCCGGCGGGGGCGGTCGCGACGGACGTCGCGCCTGCGGCGGGGGAGTGGCATTTCGAGCTGTCGCGGGCGACGCACACGCTGCGGTGGCGCGGGTTGCCGGCGAAGCCGCTGGCGGCATTCAACCATGGCTTCGCGGCGCCGGCGAAGCTGGCGTTCGAATACACGCCGGCGGATCTGGCGCGACTGGCACGGCTCGAGCGCGATCCGTTCAATCGCTGGGACCTGCTGCAGCGGCTGGCGACGGCGGCGATGCTGCGCACGATGGACGAGGACGCGGCGACCGCGGCGCTCGGCGACGCGCTCGCCGACCTGCTGGAGGACGACGGTGCCGATCCGGCGTTCGTCGCCGAGTGCCTGGCGCTGCCGGATTTCGACACGCTCGCCGAGATGGTGGACGTGGTCGACGTCGACACGCTGGTCGCGCGCCGCGAATCGCTGCTCGACCGGCTCGCCGAGGACCATGTCGACCGCCTGCAGGCGCGCTACGACGCGCTCGCGGCGAGGGCGGCGAGCGGCATCGACGCGCCGGCGATGGCGGCGCGGGCGCTGCGCGTGGCGTGCCTGCACTGGCTGACGCGACTCGATCCGGAAGCGGCCCTCGCGCAGGCGCAGTTCGCGTCGGCGACGACGATGACCGAGCGGCTCGCGGCGCTGCGCGATCTGGTGCATTTCGCCGCGCCGTCGGCACCGGCGGCGCTGGCGTCGTTCCGCGAGCGGTTCGCCGGCGATCCGCTGGTGACCGACAAGTGGATCGGCATCGTCGCGTGCCGGCCGCATCCGGATGCGCTCGACGACGTGCAGGCGCTGCTGGCGTCGCCGTGGTGGAAACCGACCAATCCCAATCGCGTACGCGCGCTGGTGGGCAGTTTCGCGCGCGGCAATCCACTCGGCTTCCATCGCCGCGACGGGGCCGGCTACCAGCTGGTGGCGGCGCAGGTCGACGTGCTCGACAAGCTCAATCCGCAGGTCGCGGCGCGGCTGCTCGGCGGCTTCGAAAGCTGGCGGCGGCTGACCGAGCCGCGGCGCGCGCACGCGCGCGACGCGCTCGCGAGGCTCGACGGAAAACTCGCATCGTCCGACGGACGAGATCTGCTGCAGCGGCTGCGGGACTGAACACGTCCGTTCAGCGATGAAAAATTAAGCACGGATTCACGCCGTGGCCACAAGACTGCGGCGATCCACAAGGGGAAAACGACATGATCCGTCGACTCGTCCTCGTCGCCCTGCTGCTGGTCGTCGCCGGCTGCACCACCTACGGCGGCGGCTACTACGCCCGCGACTACGGCTACTACGACGGCTATGGCCGCGACGACGCTTATTACGACGAACCGTATTACGACGGTTACGGTGCGTATCCGTACGACTACGACGACTACTACAGCTACAGCTACGGCTATGGCGGGTCGCCGTGGGGCCTGGGCCGGTATTCGTGCGGCGGCTGGTACAGCTGCTCGCCATCGTGGGGTGGCGGCTGGGGCTGGAGCCTGTCGTTCGGCAACGGCTGGTACGGCTCGCCATGGGCCTACGGGTACGGCAGCAGCTGGTGGCCGTATTACGCGTACGGCTGGTATTCGCCCTACCACTATCGTCGCCCGCGTCATCCGGACCCCGACGAGCGCGTGGTGCCGCACAAGCCGATGGTCGAGGAGAACACCGCCGCGTATCCGTCGCGCCGCACGGCGCCGGGCGAATACCTGCGGCCGTCGCCGTCGCGCGGCCTGCCGCGCCAGGGCGTGGGCGTGTCGCGTCCGATCACCGGGCCGGAAACGCCGATGGCCAAGCCGCAGCCCGCGCTGCGGGTACCGCCGCGCCGCGCGCCGGTGCGTGAAGCGGCGCCGCAGCCGCGTTACGAGCAGCCGCGTCCGCAGCCGCGCTACGAGCAGCCGCGTCCGCAGCCGCGTTACGAGCAGCCGCGTCCGCAGCCGCGCTACGAGCAGCCGCGTCCGCAGCCCCGTTATGAACAGCCGCGCCCGCCGCCGCGCGAGGAAGCGCCGCGCGTGGAGCGACCGGCCCCGGAACGGGCGCCCGTGCGCGAATCGAGAAGCCCGTCACAGAATCGGGATCGCGACTCGCTTCGTTGATCGCGACGGCCCCGTAGCGGTTGCGCCGCCCGGGGCCGCAGCGCATCCTGTCGCCGCCGACTGACCCAACGCGTCATGTTGTGACGCAGGCGCGCCCCGATCGCGCGCAGCCCCTGTTCGGCGCCCGGCACCAGGTCTCCTGGATTCCCCCTGTTCCAAGACCCGCCGGGCGCCGACTTTTCCGCGATGAAAAAAAAAAGGGTCGGTAGCTCCCCCCCGGGAGCTACCGACCCTGGCATCCCTGTCGCGCGCCTGACCAGCCCCTGTTCAGTCTGGTCGACGCCCCCCGGCGTTCGGCCGCGGCAGGTGCCATCCGGGTAATGCAGGAAGCGTGCCAACGGTCGCGTGCGCGCGGACCGGGCCGGCGGGATAATCGCGACCCCCCGCGGAGGTTCCCTCATGCATTCGTACGACGTCATCGTGATCGGCGGCGGGCACGCCGGTACCGAAGCCGCGCTCGCCGCGGCGCGGGCGGGTGCGCGCACGCTGCTGCTGACGCACAGCATCGAGACCGTCGGGCAGATGAGCTGCAATCCGGCGATCGGCGGCATCGGCAAGGGCCATCTGGTGCGCGAGATCGACGCCCTCGGCGGCGCGATGGCTCTGGCCGCGGACGCGTCCGGCATCCACTGGCGGACGCTCAACGCGAGCAAGGGGCCGGCCGTGCGCGCGACGCGCGCGCAGGCGGACCGCGTGCTCTACAAGGCGGCGATCCGGCGCATCGTCGAGAACCAGCCGGGCCTGCAGCTGTTCCAGCAGGCGGTCGACGACCTGCTGATCGAGGGCGACCGCGTCACCGGCGTGGTCACGCAGTCGGGCGTGCGGGTGCGCGCGGGCGCGGTCGTGCTGACGGCCGGCACGTTCCTGGCCGGGCGCATCCACATCGGGCTGGAGAACCATCCGGGCGGCCGCGCCGGCGATCCGCCGGCGACGACGCTGGCGCAGCGGCTGCGCGAGCGGCCGTTCGCGGTCGACCGGCTGAAGACCGGCACGCCGCCGCGGCTCGACGGCCGCACCATCGACTACGGCGGCCTCGCCGCGCAGCCTGGTGACGACCCGCGGCCGGTGTTCTCGTTCCTCGGCGACGCGGCGATGCATCCGCGCCAGGTGCCGTGCTGGATCACGCACACGTCGGCGCGCACGCACGACCTGATCCGCGGCGCGCTCGACCGCTCGCCGATGTATTCGGGCGTGATCGAAGGCGTCGGCCCGCGCTACTGCCCGTCGATCGAGGACAAGGTGGTGCGTTTCGCGGACAAGGCCTCGCACCAGGTGTTCCTGGAGCCGGAAGGCCTCGACACGCACGAGGTGTACCCCAACGGCATCTCGACCTCGCTGCCCTACGACGTGCAGCTGCAGCTGGTGCGTTCCATCGCCGGACTGGAGCAGGCGCACGTGACGCGGCCGGGCTACGCGATCGAGTACGACTATTTCGATCCGCGCGGGCTGAAGGCGTCGCTGGAGACGAAGCTCGTCGCCGGCCTGTTCTTCGCCGGGCAGATCAACGGCACCACGGGTTACGAGGAGGCGGCGGCGCAGGGGCTGCTCGCCGGCGTCAACGCCGCGCGCTTCGTGCAGGAGCGCGCCGCGTGGTCGCCGCGCCGCGACGAGGCGTATCTGGGCGTGCTGGTCGACGACCTGGTGACGCAGGGCACGACCGAGCCGTACCGCATGTTCACCAGCCGTGCCGAATACCGGCTGCAGCTGCGCGAGGACAACGCCGACACGCGGCTGACGCCGGCCGGCCGCGAACTCGGCCTCGTCGACGACGCACGCTGGGACGCGTTCGCGCGCAAACGCGATGCGGTCGATGCCGAGCGCGCGCGGCTGCAGGCGATCTGGGCCAGCCCCGGTTCGGCGCTGGCGCGCGAACTCGAGGCCGCGACCGGCGTCGCCCTGAGCCGCGAATGCACCGCGCTGGAGCTGATGAAGCGGCCGGAACTCGATTACGCCGCGATCGCCGCGCTGCCGTCGCTGCAGCCGGCGGTCGCCGACGCCGCGGTGGCGGAGCAGGTGGAGATCGGCGTGAAGTACGCCGGCTATCTGGAGCGGCAGGCCGACGAGATCGCGAAGCAGCGCCGGCACGAGGACACGGTGATTCCGGCCGATTTCGAATACGGCGGCGTGCCCGGGCTGTCGGCGGAACTGCAGGGCAAGCTGGCGCGGGTGCGGCCGCAGACGATCGGGCAGGCGCAGCGCATTCCCGGCATGACGCCGGCGGCGATCTCGCTGCTGCTGGTGCGGCTGGCGAAGCGGCGCGGCCGCCGCGTCGCCTGACCCCGACGCGTGCCGCATCGCTCGCATCCGCTGCACCTGTCGAAGCTCGCGCGGCGCCGGCGCCTGCGCCGCTGGCTCAAGCCGTTGCCGCGGCGCGCGAACGTCGACCGCTATCCGGTGGTGCGCTGGTTCGCCGCCGCGGCGCGCGCGCGGCCGTGGCTGTGGTCGTTCCGCCGGCGCGAGGTGCTGGTCTCGCTCTACGCGGGCTCGGTGCTCGCGCTGCTGCCGACGTACGGCGTGCAGCTGCTGCTCGGGCTCGCGCTCGCGGTGTGGCTGCGCGGGAACCTGACGGTGATGGCGGCGCTGCAGCTGGTGGTGAACCCGCTGACGATCGTGCCGATCTATGCCGGCACATGGTGGGTCGGCCACGCGCTGTTCGCGTCGACCGGTACCGATGCCGCCGTCGCCGCGCGCCTCGGCGACGCCGGTGCGCACGCGGCGGCGCTCGTCGCCGGGGGCGTAGTGGTCGGGCTGGCATTCGCGGTCGTGCTCGACGTGGCGTGGCGCATCGGCGCGTGGGAGGCGCGGCGATTCCGGGCGCGGTGGCACGTGATGCGGGAGGCGTCGCGGGCAGGGCGCGGGAAGAAGCTCGACGCCGATTAAAGCGGATAGATTCGGAGCAGGCTCCACAACGGATCACACGGATCAGAGCGGATATGACAAAAAGGCACTCTCGTTCATCGGCTTTGATCGGCTCTGATCCGTTGCAAAGGCTCTGACCTTCCGGGGAGCGGTATCGTGGGCGACATGAAACGTTCATTGATCGCGATGGGTCTGGGGGCCGGGATGGCCTGCGCATCCGGGGTACGGGCGGCTTCGATCTCCGACTGGCCGTTGCCGCCGCAGGCGTCCGC
>CAMPHE010000040.1 GCA_946885815.1 uncultured Arenimonas sp. | reverse complement strand
CGACCAGACCCACACGCCGATGTTCCACCAGGTCGAAGGCCTGCTGGTCGACGAGACCTCCAGCTTCGCCGACCTGAAGGGCACGCTCGCCGAATTCGTGCGCGCGTTCTTCGAGCGCGATTTCGAAATGCGCTTCCGCCCGAGCTATTTCCCGTTCACCGAGCCGTCGGCGGAGGTCGACATCGCGTGGCAGCAGCCGGACGGTTCGACGCGCTGGCTGGAAGTGCTCGGCTGCGGCATGGTGCACCCGAACGTGCTGCGCGCCTGCGGCATCGATCCGGAGAAGTACACGGGCTTCGCGTTCGGCCTCGGCGTGGAGCGATTCGCGATGCTGCGCTACGGCGTGGACGACCTGCGCAGCTTCTTCGAGAACGACGTGCGCTTCCTGCGCCAGTTCGCCTGACGCAGACCTGTAGGAGCGGCTTCAGCCGCGACCCGGAGACCCCATGAAATTCCCCGAAAGCTGGCTGCGAGAACACGTCCAGGTCGACGCCTCCCGCGACGACCTCGCCGCGCGCCTCACCGCGATCGGCCTCGAGGTCGAGGACGTGCAGGTGCTCGGCGAAGGCCTCGACGGCGTCGTCGTCGCCCGGATCGTCTCCTGTGCGCGTCATCCCGAGGCCGACCGTCTGCAGGTCTGCACCGTCGATACGGGTGCGGCGCACGTGCAGATCGTCTGCGGCGCCCCCAACGCGCGGGCCGGCCTGAAGGCGCCGCTGGCCACCGTCGGCGCGAAGCTGCCCGGTGGCATCGCGATCGCCGCGACGAAGCTGCGCGGCGTGCAGTCCGACGGCATGCTCTGCTCGGCGAAGGAGCTCGGCATCGACGCCGACGCGTCGGGCCTGCTGGAGCTGCCGGCCGACGCGCCCGTCGGCGCGCCGCTGGCGGGCTACCTCGGCCTGCCCGACGCCGCCTTCGAACTCAAGCTCACGCCGAACCGCGCCGACTGCTTCAGCGTCCGCGGGATCGCGTTCGACGCCGCCGCGGCGTTCGGGACGAGCGTGGAGCCGCTGCAGATCGCCGAAGCGGCCGTCGCGACCGACACGATGGTCGCCGTGCGCCTCGAAGCCGGCGCCGACTGCCCGCGTTTCTGCGGCCGCGTCGTCGAAGGCATGGACGCGGGCGCGCAGACGCCCGTGTGGATGGTCGAGCGCCTGCGCCGCTCCGGCCTGCGCCCGATCCGCCCGCTGGTGGACATCACCAATTACGTGATGCTCGAACTCGGCCAGCCGCTGCACGCATTCGACGTCGACACGCTGACCGGTCCGCTGGTGGTGCGCCACGCGCGCGACGGCGAGTCGCTGAAGCTGCTCGACGAGCGCACCGTCGCGCTCGACCCGTCGTTCCTGCTGGTGACCGACGCCGACCGGCCGGCGGCGCTCGGCGGCGTGATGGGCGGCTGGGACACGCGCGTCACCGACACGACCACGCGCGTCTTCTTCGAGGCCGCGCACTGGCGCCCCGACGCGATCATCGGCCGGGCCCGGAAACTCGGCATGCACACCGACGCCGGTCACCGCTTCGAGCGCGGCGTCGATCCCGAGCTGCCGCGCCACGCGGTGGAACGGGCGACCGAGCTCGCGCTGCAGATTCTCGGGGGCCGCGCCGGACCACTCACGGAAGCCGCGTTGCCCGACCACGTCGTGGCGCCGACGGCGGTCACGCTGCGCCGCGCGCGGCTAGCCCGCACGCTCGGCCTCGCGGTCGCCGACGCGGACGTCGAACGCATCCTGCGCTCGCTCGGCATGCAGGTGGCCCCGACCACCGATGGCTGGTCGGTCGTGCCGCCGTCGCGCCGCTTCGACATCGCGATCGAGGAAGACCTGGTCGAGGAGATCGCCCGCATCCACGGCTACGACGCGATCCCGACGACGACGCCCACCGGTGCCGTGCGTCTCGCCGCGCCGTCGGAAGCCCGGGTGGGCGACGACGTGCTGCGCCGGGCGCTGGCGGGCCGCGATTTCGTGGAAGCGATCAACTACGCCTTCGTCGACGCGCGCCGGCTCGCCACGTGGCAGCTCGATGCCGGCGCGGTCGTGCTCGCCAATCCGCTGTCGGCGGAGCTGGGCGTGATGCGCCCCTCGCTGCTGCCCGGCCTGGTGGACGCGCTCGCGCGCAATCGCGCCCGGCAGCAGGAACGCGTGCGGCTGTTCGAACTCGGCAAGGTCTTCGCCGCGGTCGCGGGTGCGGCGCCGCGCGAGACACGGCGGATCGCCGCGGTCGCCTGCGGCCCGGCGGCGCCGGAGCAGTGGAGCCTGGAGCGCCGGCCGGTCGACTTCTTCGACCTCAAGGGCGATGTCGAGGCGCTGCTCGCGCTGGCCGGCGCGCGGCTCGACGCGCGGCCGGACGACCTCCCGGCCCAGGCGCACCCGGGTCGCAGCGCGACCGTCTGGCGCGACGGCCACGCGATCGGCTGGGTCGGCCACCTGCACCCGGCGCTGCTGAAGGCGCTGGACCTGGATGGCGACGTCGTCGCGTTCGAGCTCGACCTCGCCCCGCTCGCCGCGCGCGCGATTCCCCGCGCCGGAGCGCTGTCGCGGTATCCGTCCGTCAGGCGGGACATCGCGCTCGTCGTCCCGGAACCGGTCGGCTGGGCGGCCATCGAGGCGAGCCTGTCGTTGGCGCTGGGCGCGCGGCTGCGCGAGGTCCGGCTGTTCGACCGCTACGTCGGTCCCGGCCTAGAGGCGGGTTCAAAGAGTCTGGCTATGGGCTTGATTCTGCAAGATGTTTCCCGCACTCTCACCGATCACGACGCCGACCAGGCTGTCGCCGATGCCCTCGAGGCACTGGCCCGGGACTGCGGAGCGCGTCTGAGGTCGTGACACACCGCCGGCGACGGCGGGCTACAGGGGTGGTGCATGGCGTTGACCAAGGCCGAGATGGCCGAGCGGTTGTTCGAGGAAGTCGGCTTGAACAAGCGCGAGGCCAAGGAATTCGTGGACTCCTTCTTCGATGCGTTGCGGGAGGCGCTGGAGCGTGGGCAGCAGGTCAAGCTGTCGGGCTTCGGCAACTTCGACCTGCGCCAGAAGAACCAGCGTCCCGGCCGGAACCCGAAGACGGGCGAGGAGATTCCGATCTCCGCCCGCACGGTCGTCACCTTCCGCCCCGGCCAGAAGCTGAAGGAGAGGGTGGAGGCCTATGCTGGATCCGGGCAGTAATCGCGAACTCCCGCCGATCCCGGCGAAGCGCTACTTCACCATCGGTGAGGTCAGCGAGCTGTGCGACGTCAAGCCGCACGTGCTGCGCTATTGGGAAACCGAATTCGAGTCGCTCAGCCCGGTCAAGCGCCGCGGCAACCGGCGCTACTACCAGCGCCACGACGTGCTGATGATCCGCCAGATCCGAGGCCTGCTGTACGAGCAGGGCTACACGATCAGCGGCGCCCGCCAGCGGCTCGAGGGCGAGGCGGGGCGCGTCGAGACCAGCATGTCCGCGCAGATCGTCAAGCAGGTGCGGATGGAGCTGGAGGAAGTGCTGCAGCTTCTGCGGCGTTGACCGGAGCTCGCCTGCAGGAGCGGCTTCAGCCGCGACCCGGTTGGGGTATCATTTCGCCTTCGTCGGGGCGTAGCGCAGCCTGGTAGCGCATCTGCCTGGGGGGCAGAGGGTCGTGGGTTCGAATCCCGCCGTCCCGACCATCAAAACAATACTTTTCTTCAATCGTCGGTCGGCGGCCCGGCGTTTTCCACGGCCGGCGTCAACGCCCGCAGCTTCGGATTCTCGCCGCCACAGCCCGTGTCCTCGCCCGGGCCGGTCTCGATCAGCGCCAGCAGCGCGGCGGGCGGTGCGATCGAATACAGCGCCGCGGCGATCAGGCCACGCGCCACCAGCGGCCCCGCTTCCGGCCGCACTTTCGGGTGCTTCAGCGTGCCGGTCAGCCGCAGCGGCGAGCGCAGGCTGATCGGGCTCGGGTCCTTCGGCCGCGGCTTGAGCCGCAGGTCGTAGCGTTCGTCGCCGAGGTGCACCTGGCCCTCGACGAACAGCACGGTGTCGGTGGTGTCGAAAGCCATCTGCCGCGACTGGGCGACGCCCTGCTGGATCGCCATGTCGGCGTAGGCGCAGCGGATCGGAATGATCCGGTCCTTGCCGATCATGAATTTCAGCGCCTCGTAGATATCGATGCCGGCCAGTTCCAGCAGCAGGTTGCTGATCTTGCCGCGGCCCATGCCGAGCTGCGCTTCGCCGTTCGCGGTGGCGACGAGTTTCGCGACCGAGTTGCCCGTGCCGGCCAGCCGGACCCGGCCACCGATGCGGCCGGCGCTCGGCGGCGCGCTGTCGGGCGTCAGCTGGCCGAGGTCCAGCCCGCGCGCGGTCACGTCCACTTCCGCGGCGATCGGCGTCTGTCGCGCGTCGAGATGCACCACGCTCGCGATTTCGCCGCTGGCCATGCGGAAGTCGAGCGGGTCCAGCCTCAGGTCGCCGTCGACGAGCACGAGATGCGCGACCATCGCTTCCAGCGGAATCTTCGGCGAGTTCACGCGTGCCGCGCGCAGCTCGACGTCCGCATCCATCGACCGCAGTTTGCCGACGTCGTATTCGTGGGTCGGGAACACCCGGTCGGGATCGGACGGCACGGCCGGCGCCGCGCTCGCGCCTTCGCCGGCGCGCGGCGTGCCGCCGATGAACCCCGACAGGTCGTCGAAGTCCAGCCGCTGCGACACCAGGTCGGCCGTCAGTTTCATCCGGGCGCCGCTGGGGTCGATGCTCGCGTCGCCCGCGAGGTCCGAGTCGCCGACGACGCCGTTGAATTCGCGGTAGTGCCAGAGCGCGCCGTCGCGCGCGAGCGTGCCTTCCAGCTTGTACGGCGGGGTTTTCGGGATCGCCAGCCCGAACAGGTCGTACAGATGCGACATGTCGGCGCCGGCCAGTTCGAAGCCGATCGAAAAGTCGGCCAGGTCCAGCGGCAGAGCGAGCCCGCCGTGCGCATGCGCCTTCGTCGCGCCGGCGCGCGCGCGCAGGTCCACGCGCCATGCCTCGTCCTGGTCGATGAACTCGACCGGCGAATCGACCCGTCCCTCGAGCTCGAATTCGCCGTCGCGGTAGCGCCCGTCGCCCGTCAGCAACAGCGGCGCCAGCGCGTCGTCGGCCTCGGGTTCGCCGCTCTGCACGAACACGAGGATGTCGGTCCTGTGGATCGGCTCGAGCAGCCTGAACCGGCCGCCGTCGACCAGCAGCTGCCCGATCTCCGGATAGTCGGGCTCGTCGCCCGGTTCGTCGTCGAAACGCCAGTTCGCACGCGCTTCGGCGTCGCGTTCGAACAGCAGGTTCGGACGGTCGAGCTCGACGCGCGGCAGTCGCCACTCGCCGCGGAACGCATGCCAGAACGCCCACGTGATACGCGCCTGGTCGACGCGGAACATCTCATCGTCGGTTTCCGACCAGGCCGCGTTGCCGAGCATCACGTCGTTCGCGATCACGACCGGGCGCGTCCAGTGCAGGTCGACGTCCAGGTCGCCTTCGATCGCGAACTCGCGACCCGTCGCGGCTTCCACGCGCCGTTCGATCGGCCCCTTGAACCAGTTCCAGTCCCAGACGGCGATCAGCACCACGATCGCGAGCAACACGATCGCGAGCACCTTCTGCCACGTCGGTGCCCCCCGCCATTGCCGGTCGAACCGCTCGCGCGCCTGCACGAAACGATCGCGATGCGATTCCGGAGCAGGCGGGGCGGCGGTTTCCATCGCCGCAGGATCGAAGGGCGCAGGTGTTCGCGCCGCGAACGCCGGCGCCGGGATTCAGGGATGTGCGCGCGATGCGACGAGCGGCGTGTCCGGCGTCGGCGTGGCCGGCCGGTGCCGGCGCGTCCAGACGGCGAGGCCGATCAGCGCGAGCGTGCCGCCGAGCAGCCACATCGTCGGCGCGCCGGGCGACTCGAATGCCAGCGTCGGCGCGTTGCCCAGGGCATGCACCGCCACCGCGACGAACAGATTGCCCGTGGTCGCGTACACCGCGACGAATACCAGCCCGACCACGAACAGCCCGGCCACCATCGTCGCCAGCTCCACGCCCGACGCGCCCTGCGAGAGCCGGATCGGCACGTGCAGCAGCGCGAACAGCGCCTGTGACGCCAGCGCGCCGGCCCACGCGCCGCGCCGCCCGCCGCCGAAGCGCCGCGCCAGCTCCCGCCACAGGAACCCGCGGAACACGGTCTCCTCCATCAATGCCGTGCCGACCAGCTGCGCAAGCAGCGGTCCCAGCGCGATCCCGATTCCCGCGGCCCACGCCGGATGCACCGCCAGCGGCGCCGTGCCGGCGAGCCATGCGCCGAGCGACGGCGCCTGCATCAGTCCCCAGAGCACGAGCCCGGCCCCGAGCCCCGCCGGCAGGTCGCGCCAGTGCCAGCCGACTTCCGCCGGCGCGCGCCGGCCCGGCCCGAACAGGATCGCGAGCTGCACCAGGCCGATGCCCCCGGACGCGAGCAGCGTCACCGGGATCCAGCCGCCGCTGGCATGTTGCAGCGCGACGAGCGGCGCCAGCGGAAACCACGCCGACACGAACCACAGCGCCGAGCCCACCGTCCAGGCGGCGAGCAGCCACAGGGCGAGGGCGGGGGTCGCGGTTCCGGTCAGAGAGCGGGACATGCGCGGCAGCATGCCGCGAACCCGCGCGCGGCCGCCCGTTCCGGCGGTCAGGCGGACTTCCGGCAGAGGCGGGTCAGGTGTCGAACAGCCCGGCGTCGAGGCGCATCAGGTTCGCCGCGCCGCTGCGCATCGCCGCGACGTGCGCCTGCGTCCGCGGCAGGATGCGCGCGAAGTAGAACCGCGCCGTCTCGCGCTTGGCGGTACGGAACGATTCCGGGTGGTCGCCGGCGTCCACCGCGGCCACTGCCTTGGCCCACCAGTAGGCGAGCGCGACGTAACCGGAATAGAACAGGTAGTCGACCGACGCCGCGCCGATCTCTTCCGTGTCGGCCATCGCCTTGCGCCCGAGCTCCATCGTCAGGTCGCCCCATTGCTTCGCATGTTCCGCGAGCGGCAGCACGAACTCGGCCAGCGCTTCGTCGGTCGCGTGCCGCGTGCAGAACCCGGCGATGGTCTGCAGGAACTGCTGCAGCCCGGCGCCCTGCAGCTGCAGCGTCTTGCGACCGAGCAGGTCGAGCGCCTGGATCTGCGTGGTGCCTTCGTAGATCGTGGTGATGCGCGCGTCGCGCGCGAGCTGCTCCATTCCGGTTTCGCGGATGTAGCCGTGGCCGCCGAAGCACTGCAGCGCGTGGTAGGTGCACTCGACGCCCCACTCGGTGAGCATCGCCTTGACGATCGGCGTCACGAAACCGAGCAGCACGTCGGCCTGTTTCCGCTCGTCCGCGTCCTGCGAGCGCTCCAGCACGTCGACCAGCGTCGCCGCGTGCAGCGCGAGCATCCGGCTGCCTTCCGACAGCGCCTTGCAGGTGAGCAGCATCCGGCGGATGTCGGGATGCACGATCAGCAGGTCGGCCGGCTTGTCGGGGTCTTTCGCGCCCGAAAGCGCGCGGCCCTGCCGCCGCTCGCGCGAATAGCGCAGGGCGCCCTGGTACGCGCGGTCCATCAGCGCGAGCCCCTGCAGCCCGACGGCGAGCCGCGCGGTGTTCATCATGGTGAACATCGCCGCGAGCCCCTTGTTCGGCTGGCCGATCAGCCAACCCTGCGCGCCGTCGAAATTCATCGTGCAGGTGACCGAACCGTGGATGCCCATCTTGTGTTCGATCGAGCCGCAGCGCACCGCGTTGCGCTCGCCGACGACGCCGTCCCGGCCGGTCTTCATCTTCGGCACGATGAACAGCGAGATGCCCTTCGTGCCGGGCGGCGCGTCGGGCAACCGCGCGAGCACCAGGTGCACGATGTTGTCGGTGAGGTCGTGCTCGCCGCCGGTGATGAAGATCTTCGTGCCGGTGACCGCGTGGCTGCCGTCGGCCTGCGGTTCGGCTTTCGTCTTGAGCAGGCCGAGGTCGGAACCGCAGTGCGGTTCGGTCAGGCACATCGTGCCGGTCCAGCGGCCGTCGATGATCGCCTGCAGGAATACGTCCTTCTGCCACTGTTCGCCGTGGTGTTTCAGCGCTTCGATCGCGCCGTGCGAGAGCAGCGGGTAATTGCTCCAGCTCAGGTTCGCCGCGTCGAGCATCTCCTTCAGCGCGGCGCCGAAACTCTCGGGCAGCCCCTGGCCGCCCATCGCCTCGGGCGCGGTCAGGCCCGTCCAGCCGCCGGCGACGAACTGCGCGAACGCGTCGCGGAAACCCGGTGGCGTGGTGACGTCGCCGGTCGCCGGATCGAAGCGGCACCCGTGCTCGTCGCCACCGGCATTGAGCGGCGCCAGCACCGACTGCGTGAACTTCGCCGCTTCGTCCATCACCGCGTCGAGCAGTTCGCGCTGCGCCACGTCGATGCCGAGGCGCGCGTACAGCGCGTCGGCGCCGATCACGTCGTACAGCGCGAACTTGAGGTCGCGCAGCGGGGCGGTGTATCGCGTCATGGGGAGGATCCGTTCCGGTCGGGGTTTCAGCGCAGCACGCCGGGCAGGCCCGGCACGGGATCGAGCGCGCTGTCGTAACTGAATTCGTCGTCGCGGCCTTCGCTGTCGGCGATGCGGCCGGCGAGCGAATAGCGCACCGGACGCGAGCCGGAGAACGCGGCGTCGAGCGCCGACTTCACCGCCGGCGTCGGCGCGAACACGTGCCGGACCAGTTCGTTCGAACCGGGGCCGACGGTGAGCGACGGGTCGATGTCGATCCGTGCCGCCTCGCCGCCGGCGAGCGTCAGCGTCGCCTGCAGCCGGGTGAACGTCATCGGCACGGTGCTGAAGTTCTGGATGCGCAGCGTGGCCGCGACCTGGCCGTCGGCCTGCACGCGCAGTTCCTGCACCGTGGCCTGCGGCGGATAGACCCGGCGCGGCGGTCCGCTCGAGCATGCGGCGAGTAGCACGCACAGCGAAAACACCACGAAAGCACGCAGGCAAGTCATCGTCGATTCCTCGCGGGCAGGGACCGGGCGAGGATACCAGTCCGTACGGTTCAGGCGCAGCCGGCGCTAGGTGAGAAGGCCCCGGCGCACGGCATAGCGGATCACGTCGGCGGTATTGCGCGCCTCGAGTTTCGCGAGCACCCGAGCGCGATGGTTCTCGGCGGTCTTCGCGCTGATGTCGAGCCGGCGCGCGACCTCCTTCGTGCTCAGGCCTTCGATCACGAGGTGGAACACCTCGCGCTCGCGGGGTGTCAGGTCGCGGTACGGGTCGTCGATGTCGCGCGTCGGCGACTGCAGCTGCCCGGCGAGTACGGCGGCGGCCTGCGGCCCGAAGTGGCCGCGCCCGGCACCGACCGCGGCGACCGCGGCGATCAGTTCCGCGGTCGGGCTGTCCTTCAGCAGGAAGCCGGCGGCGCCGGCGCGCACGGCCTGCAGCAGGTATTCGTGGTCCTCGTGCATCGTCAGCACCAGCACGCGCGTGCGCGGCGCCGCGGTGCGCAGCCGCCGCACCACTTCCAGGCCGCCGAGATTCGGCATCGAGATGTCGATGATCGCGACGTCGGGATCCAGCCGCGCGACTTCGGACAGCGCGTCGAGCCCGTTGGACGCCTGCCCGACGACGGCGCAGGCGCCGTCGGCTTCGAGCACGGCGACCAGGCTTTCGCGGACCAGCGTGTGGTCGTCGGCGATCACCACGCGCAGGGGCTGCAGCGGCGTCGTCATGCCGTCGCTCCGTCGTCGCGGGCGGCGACCGGGATCGCAGCCTGCACGCGCGTGCCCGCGCCGGTCGATTCGATCCGCAGCGTGCCGCCGTGCAGCGCCACGCGATCACGCATCCCGCCGAGGCCGGCGCTGCCGCCGGCGCTCGCGCGCGCGGTCGCGGCGGCGACGTCGAAGCCGCGGCCTTCGTCGGTGACGTCCAGCACGAGATGGCCGGCGCGCGCCGCCAGCGAGATCGACGCCGTGCGTGTCGCCGCGTGCCGCACCACGTTCGTCAGCGCTTCCTGCGCGACGCGGAAGACCAGCGTCTGGCGTTCGTCGTCGAGTGCCGGAAGGGCGTCGTCGATCTCGACCGCGACGTCCACTCCCGCCGGCTCGCCGACGGTGCGCGCGAGCCAGCGCAGCGCCGCGGCGAGCCCGAGGTCGTCGAGTACCAGCGGGCGCAGCAGCCGCGACAGCTCCCGCGTGTCGGCGAGCGTGCGCGCGCGCC
>CAMPHE010000039.1 GCA_946885815.1 uncultured Arenimonas sp. | reverse complement strand
CATCTACAAGACGTACGGCTGCGGCACGATCGAGGAGCTGGAACTGCTGCGCGAGGCCGGCTTCCACCCGCTGGAAGTGGTCCGCGCGGCGACGCTGGCGGGCGCCGAGGCGCTCGGCGCGGCCGACCGCATCGGTTCGGTCGAAGCCGGCAAGCTCGCCGACCTGCTGGTCGTCGCCGAGAACCCGCTCGCGAACCTCAAGGTGCTCTACGGCACCGGCCACGCGCGGCTCGGCGCCGACGGCACGCTGCAGCGCGTCGGCGGCGTGCGCTGGACGATCCGCGGCGGCATCGTCTACGACGCGCCGGCGCTGCTCGCCGACGTGCGCCGCATCGTCGCCGACGCGAAAAAAGACCGCGGCGCCGGAGCGCCGCGGTCGGAGTGAGCCACCGCCGGCCGTCGCCGGGCCGCGCGGTCAGAGCTTCTGCACGCCCACCGTCCGGGTCACGCCGTTGACGGTGATCGTCAGCGACGCGGTGGTCGCCGAAGTGAAGCTGAGCGACGCGTTGCCGACCGACGTGAACGTGCGCAGCGCCGGGTTGAACGACGTGCTCCACGGCTGGTTCGCACGCGATTCCACGACGTCGCCGGTCCGCACGTCGGTCGCGCTCCAGCCGCCGCCGAGTTCGTACCACTTCGCGACGCCGTTCGCGTCGTAGATGAAGAACAGGATGAAGAGGACCTGGTCCTCGTTGTCGTACTGGAACGCGGTGAAGCCCCAGCCGGATTCGCTGGGCACGTACCAGGCACCGGTGTAGTCGCGCGTCGGCCCGACGGCATTCGTGGTCGGCGCCAGATACTGGTCGATGTCGTCGTAGACCTTGTCGAGCCGCGAGTAGTAATCGCGATTGTTCGTGTTCGAGAGGCTGCCGGAATTGGCGCAGCTGGCGAAACCGCCGTAGAGCCCGCCGCGGAGTTCGTACGAGCCACCGGCACCCGTGGCGGTGAACAGGCCGGACCCGCTGCTCCCGCCCTCGGTCGTGCCGCTCGTCCAGCCGACCTCGTTCTGGTACTCGTCCTGGCCGAGGCGCTGGCCGAGCGAGCTCTTCTTCAGGTCGCCCTGCGGATGGTGCACGGCGAGCACGCTGCCGTTGGTCATCGGATTGGCGTTCCAGCCGTTGAAGTACGCGCCGGCCGGCGGCGGCTCGCGCAGGCGCAGCAGCGCGGCGTCGGTGCCGTAGACGTTGTTGTTGGGGCTGTGCCGCTCCGAGTACAGGTAGTCGGCACCCTGCGAGCGCAGGGTGTTGGCGGCCGGCGTCGAACCGCCGCAGACCGTCGCCTCGAAGCCCCAGTACGTATTGAGCGTCGCCGCGACGGTGGAACTCGAGATGCAGTGGTCGGCGGTGTAGAAGTACGGGATCTGGCTGCCGGCGAGCGTGTCGGCGAGCAGCGTGCCGGTGCAGGTGTAGGTGCCCTGCGTGGTGGTGAACACCATGCGCGCGACGGCATTCTTGGTATCGACGTAATTCTGGCCGAGCGTGTTGACCCGGCAGACGACATCGACGTTGCACGCGCCCGAGTCGCCGATGGCCTTCGCGAGCGAGAAACGCTCGCGGCTGTTGGTCAGCAGGTGCGACACGGTGTCGAGTTCGATCTTCAGCGCCGCGCGGTCGGCGCCGGCGGGGACGAACACCTCGACGAGCTGGCGGTCGCCGTCGGTCGCCGGCGTCCAGTACGTGCGCGCGGTCCGGTGTTGCCACGCCACGGCGGAACCCGGCGCGAAATGCACCACGTCCGGCGCCAGCGAGCCGGCGACGCGGATCTCGATGCCGACCGGAATGTTCTGCAGCTTCAGACCGATGCGCAGGCCGAGCGCGTCCGGCGACGCGATCTCGAACCGTGTCACCGCGCCTCCCTCGACGGGACGCCAGGTCGGCGACGGCAGTGCGACCTCCGCCTCGGATGCGCGGCGATGGACGCCGATCTGCACCGGGATGTGCTCGCCGGTGTTGCGCTTCTGCACTTCGGCGATGCGTGCGAGGTCGAGTTCGCCCAGCGACAGCCGGACGGGCGCGACCTCGGCGGCGCGGAACTGCGCGACCGTTTCGGCCTTGGCGGAACGCATCGGTTCGCCCGGCACCTGCCGGACGGGCGCGGACGCGGCGGTCGCCGCGGACGAGATGACACCCAGCGCCACCAGCAGCGCGAGCATCAGGCGGAATCGGAAGGTCATGGCGGGGTCCTCGATCGGGGCGTGGCGCCGATCGAGTGTAATCACCGCCCACCGCGGCAGCGCGAGTGCCGCGTGAGGAAACGCGGCGACGTCGTTGATGCGCGATTCAGTTTCGTGTGCGTGCGATCGACCGGAACGCGGCGCACGCGGCATGGCCGTCCGCCATGGCCGCTACTTCGCGGCCGTCTTCCTCGCGGCGGATTTTTTCGAAGCGGTGTTTCCGGAGGTGGTCTTCTTCGCCGCGGCCTTCTTCGCGGCGCTCTTCTTCGCGACCTTCTTCGCGGTCTTCTTCGCGCTCTTTCTGGCCGCCGTCTTTTTCGCCGGCGTCGCGTCCGTCGGCGTCGCGGCGGACTTCGCTGCCGGCTTCTTCGCGGCGGCCTTCTTCGCCGGAACCTTCTTGCCGAACCGGCCGCCCTTGCGCACGGGCTTGCCCTCGACGAGCAGCGCCTCGCACTCGGCCTGCGTCAGGCTGGCCGGGTCGCGGTCCTTCGGGATCTTGCCGTTCTTCTCGCCGTCGGTGATGTACGGGCCGTAGCGCCCGTTGAGCACCTGGATCTCCGTGCCCGGGAACACCTTGATCGTGCGGTTGGCGATCATCTCGAGCTTGGCGCGCACCAGTTCCACCGCGGCGTCGAAACCGATGGTGTACGGGTCGTCGGTCTTGCCGAGCGACGCGTACGTGTCGCCGAGCTTCACGAAAGGACCGAAGCGGCCGATCGCGACGGTCACGTCCTTGCCGTCGTGCTGCCCGAGCTTGCGCGGCAGGTCGAACAGCGGCAGCGCCTCGTCGAGCGTGATCGTGTGCATCGACGTGCCCGGGCGCAGCGACGCGAACTTCGGCTTGTCCTCGTCTTCGGCGGTGCCGATCTGCGCGAACGGGCCGTAGCGGCCCAGCCGCACGGACACCGGCTTGCCCGACTTCGGGTCGGTGCCGAGCAGCCGCGCGCCGGTGGCTTCGGACCGGTCGACCGACTCGCTCTTCTCGTCCACCGTCGTCTTGAACGGCTTCCAGAATTTCTCGAGCAGCGGCACCCAGCCTTCCTCGCCGCGCGACACCGCGTCCAGCTCGTCTTCGAGCTTCGCGGTGAAGTCGTAGTCGACGTACTGCATGAAATGCCCGGTGAGGAAGTTCGCGACCGCGCGGCCGACGTCGCTCGGCCGGAACCGGCGATTGTCGAGGTACACGTATTCGCGGTTCTGCAGCACCTGGATGATGCTGGCGAACGTCGACGGCCGGCCGATGCCGTATTCCTCGAGCGCCTTCACCAGCGACGCTTCCGAGAAGCGCGGCGGCGGCTCGGTGAAATGCTGGTCGGTGTGGATGCTGCCCAGCGGTACGTTCTGCCCGGGCTTCATCGGCGGCAGCTTGCGGCCCTCGTCCTCGTCGTCCGACGTCCTGGCATCCTTGCCTTCCTCGTAGACCGCGAGGAAGCCCGGATCGATCACCGTCGTGCCGCTCGCGCGGAAACCGTGCTCGCTGCCGGCGGCCAGCTCGACCGACACGGTGTTGAGTGTCGCCGGCACCATCTGCGAGGCGACCGTGCGCTTCCACACCAGTTCGTAGAGGCGGCGCGCGTCGTCGTCGAGGTACTTCGCGATCGACGACGGCGTGCGCAGTGCGGACGTCGGGCGGATCGCCTCGTGCGCCTCCTGCGCGTTCTTCGACTTGGACTTGTACTCGTTCGGCTTGTCCGGCACCGCCTGCGTGCCGAAATCGCGCGCGATCACGTCGCGCAGCTCGGCGACGGCGTCGGCCGACAGGTTCACGGAGTCGGTACGCATGTAGCTGATCAGGCCGACGGTGCCTTCCTCGCCGATCGCGACGCCTTCGTACAGCTTCTGCGCGACGCGCATCGTGCGCGACGTCGTGAAGCCGAGCTTGCGCGCGGCCTCCTGCTGCAGCGTCGACGTGATGAACGGCGGCGAAGGCCGGCGCTTGCGTTCCTTGCTGGCGACGTCGGTGACGCGCAGCGCATTGCCGGCGGCCTTGACCAGACGCGCACGTGCCGCTTCGGCGGACTCGCGGTCGGTGATCGTGAACTGCTCGAACTTCTGCCCGTCGAGTCTCACCAGCCGCGCGGTGAAGCCCTGCTGCGGGTGATTGAGCTCGGCTTCGACCGACCAGTATTCGCGCGCGACGAACGCTTCGATCTCCTCCTCGCGCTCCACGATCATCCGCAGTGCCGGCGACTGCACGCGGCCGGCGGACAGCCCGCGCTGCACCTTGCGCCACAGCACCGGCGACAGGTTGAAGCCCACCAGGTAGTCCAGCGCGCGGCGCGCCTGCTGCGCGTCGACCAGGTCGCCGGCGACCTGGCGCGGGTTCTGCACGGCCTCGCGGATCGCCCGCGGCGTGATTTCCGTGAACACGACCCGGTGCAGCGCCTTGCCCTTGAGCAGGCCGCGCTCCTTCAGGATCTCGGAGATGTGCCAGCTGATCGCCTCCCCCTCGCGGTCGGGGTCGGTCGCGAGGTAGACGGCGTCGGCCGCCTTCGCCGCCTTGGCGATGGCCTCGACGTGCTTCTGGTTCTTCTCGATCAGGTCGTAGCGCATCGCGAAGTCGTTGGCCGGGTCGACCGCCCCCTCCTTCGGGACCAGGTCGCGGACGTGGCCGTACGAGGCCAGGACATGGAAGTCCTTGCCCAGGTACTTGTTGATCGTCTTCGCCTTCGCCGGCGATTCGACGATGAGCAGGTTCTTGGCCATGGCCGGGGGGATGCTCCGCTGGGCGCGTGAATGGGGCGCCAAGAAGACGCGGCCCGCGAAGGATTCGCGGGCCGGGGTCTTTTTTTATTGAATCCCCACGACGGGCCGGGCTGTCAAGCCGCGCCGGCGGAGCCCCCGGGCACCGGCGCCAGCCGGCGGCCGGCGTCAGAGGCAGTCGGCCGGCAGCGAGGCCCGGCCGGCGAGGTCGCTCGTGCAGTACCAGTCGCCCCCGGAATCGCGGCTCAGCACGATCGTCTCGCCGGCCAGGTCGCCGGCGCCCGGCCCCCCGAGTTCGATCTCGATCGTGCACATCCGGGACAGGGCCTCGCCGACGCGCACGGCCGCGACCCCGGGAGTCGACGGCGCCGGCAGGGCGATTTCGGACGCGTCGCGGGGGCAGCGGTCGGTGTTGGCGACGAACGCGTCGACCGCCACCTGATGGGCCCGGGCTTCGTCGACCGCGGCGTGCAGGTCCACCTCCCCGACGTCGGCCGGCCCCACGCCGCCGTCACTGGCGTCGGGCGCGTCACCGGTCGCGAAACCGTCGTCCGTGTCGTCGACCGCCGGCACGTCGCCGGACGATTCCTCGACCCGTTCCTGGTAATCCTTGTAGGCCGGCAGGGCCAGCGCGACGACGAAGGCGGCGACCCCGAGCAGCAGCAGTCCGCCGATCAGGAGGCCCACGACCAGGCAGCCGCTGCCCGACTTCGGCGGCTTCGGGCCCGCCGCGACGACGCTGGCCGGTCCGGGCGCCGGCGCCGGGAGCGGCGAAGCGGCGGCGATCGCGGGGGCCGGCTCCGGCTCCGGCGCGACGCCCCCGTCGAGCCCGAGCTGGGCGCGGAAGCCCGACAGCGGCGCCCATTCGACCAGCCCCTCGTGCCAGACGAGGCTCTCGTCGGTCGCTTCTCCCGCGCGCCATGCGGCGGCGACATCGGCGGCGGTGACCGGCCCGACGCGCTGCTGCGCGCGGTCGACGTAATACCAGAGGGTCTCGTTCATCCGCGCTCCCCGCGGCCCGTCAGTGCACCGGTTCGGGCTCGTCCTCGAACATCTGGCTCTCCATCCACGCGTAGGCCGCTTCGGAGCCGGGCTGGTTGAAGAGCACCATCAGCACGACCCATTTCAGGTCGTCGACATCCACCTCGTCCTGGTCGAGCGCCATCACGCGATCGACGACCAGCTCGCGCTGGTCGGCGTCGATCACGCCGGTGTGCTCCAGGAACATCAGGAAGCCGCGGCAGTCCAGGTCGAGCCGGTCCTGCTCGGAGTCCACGTACACGCGCACCGGCGCTTCGCGCCGGGCGACGCCCACCGCCGGCCGTTGCCGGGCGAGTTCGTCGAGCCAGTCGAAGGCCTTGTTGATCTCGGCGGGGCTGAAGCCGGCCTGGAGCAGGCCGTTCTGGAGCGAATCGCGATCCCGGACCGCATCGGGGTCGTCGTAGAAATAGTGTTCGAACAGGTAGAGCAGGACGTCGAGGATGGTCTCTTTCATTACCCTCAGCCTGCGCCCGGGGGGCGCGATGGGAAGGTCAGTGCCGGCGGCGGGCGTAGCGTCCGTTGGCGACGACCACGCGTCCGTCCAGCTCCATGTGCAGCAGCATGGAGGACAGTGCCGGTACCGTCAATCCTGTCCGCCGCGCGAGGACATCCAAAGGGGTGGGGTCGCAACCGAGCGCGGACCACAACCGGCTGTGGTCCGGGTCGTCCGCAGGCTGTCCGCCGGCTGAGCCGGCCGCGGCGCGGACCCGGGGCGCTTCGCCGCCGTCGCCGGACGCCGATCGCAGCCGCCCGCGCAGCGTCGATGCGAGGCCTTCGGCCACCGGCGCCAGCGAGGTGATGACGTCGTCGGCCTGCTCCACGAGCGTCGCCCCGTCCCGGATCAGCCGGTGGCAGCCGCGGGCCAGCGGGTTGTCGGGCGAGCCGGGCACGGCGAACACGTCGCGCCCGGCTTCGGCGGCCAGCCGCGCGCTGATCAGCGCCCCCGAGCGGAACGCCGCTTCGATCACCACGGTCCCCAGCGACATTCCCGCGACGATGCGGTTGCGGGTCGGGAAATGCGACGCCAGCGCCGGCGTGCCCGGCGGGTGCTCGCTGACGACCGCGCCGGCCGCGGCGATGCGCGACTGCAGTCCCGCGTTCGCCGGCGGGTAACAGCGGTCGGTCCCGGTTCCGACCACCGCGACCGTGCGTCCGACGTCGAGTGCGCCGGCGTGGGCCGCGGCGTCGATGCCTGCGGCGAGCCCGCTGGTGACCATCCAGCCGGCGGCGGCGAACCGGCCGGCGAACGCCCGCGCGCGGTCGCGGCCGGCGGGCGTCGGGTTGCGGCTGCCGACGATCGCCACCTGCGGATGCCAGAGCGCGTCGGCGTCGCCGTCGACGAACAGCACCGGCGGTGGCGATGGGGCGTGGCGCAGCAGCGGCGGGTAATCGGGGTCGTGCCACGCCAGCACGCGCCGGCGGCCGCCGGCGAGCCACGCGCGGTCGGTATCGAGACGGTGCAGGTCGGGCGTGCGCAGCGCCAGCCGGGCTTCGGGGGACAGCCCGAGCCCGGCGCCGCGCGCGGCCGACAGCGCGGCGAGCGGATCGCGGTGGGCGTCGAGCAGCGCGCGGAGCACCGCATCGGGGAGGCGGGCGCGGGCCAGCAGGAAGAGGGCGTCGTCGGGTTCCAAGGCCCCGACAGCATCGCGGCGCCCGGAGGCGCCGCGATGTAGGAGAACGTTACTGGGTGGCGTCCGGATGTTTCAGGACGTCGTAGTGACGGGCCGGGCGGATGCCGCTCATCACCAGCGCGTAGCTCACCTTGTCGAACGTGCGGAACACCATCGCGTGGCCGACGAAGTCGTCCGGCATGTCGATCTTGCCGCCGTCGTCCATGAGCCGCATCTTGTTGCGCACCATGTCGTCCTTGTCCTCGCCGTCGTGCCAGAGCGAGAAGACGTGGCCGTTGCGGATGCCGTCGCGCGCACCGACGTTCAGCGCGATCACGACCTTCGGGCCGGCGGTCATGCCGTCGGCGACCGCGAGGATGCGGCCGTGCGGCGGAATCACGTCGGGCGCGCGCGGCATGAACTGCAGGTCGTACGGCTGCGCCTCGGGCATCAGCACGCGATCGCCGATGCGGACCTCGCGGCCTTCGCTGCGCAGCGCCACCACGGCGATGTCGCCCTGGATCTGCGTGACTTCGCCGGTGGTGTGCACCATCAGCTCGTAGCCCAGCTTCTCGCCGGTGGCCTCGTGCATCTCGACCGGCGGCACCCAGTGGCGGTGGCCGAGGTCGCCGCGGAAATCGAGGCTGGAGAAGCCCGGACGGTGGCGACCCTTGCCGCCGCCGAACAGGTTCACCGGGCGGGCGAGGTCGACGACCATGCCCGGCGCCGCGCCCGACAGGCCCCGCACGTAGACGAGCTGGCCGGCGGTGGTCAGCAGGCGATCGTCCTCGAGGCCGATCACGTAGGGCAGCGACTCGACGTCGTCGACCACGGTGAACTGCTTCAGGAACGGCTCGATGTCGGCCAGCGGAATGGTGTTGACGGCTTCGGCGACGCGGGGGCCCGGCATGGCCGAAACCCGCGGCTCGCCATCGAGGTAGGCGAGGCTGAGAACGTCACCCGGGAAGATCAGGTGCGGGTTCTCGACCTGCGGATTCGCCTGCCAGATCTCCGGCCAGAGCCACGGCTTCCCGAGGAAGCGACCGGCAATGTCCCAGAGCGTGTCGCCCTTCTGGACGACATAGGTGGTCGGATGACCCTCGCGGAGTTCAGCGGCGATGACGCCGCCCGCGAGCGTGAACAACGTGGCAGCGGCAACTGCAAGAAGCCGATTAAACATGGCGGCTATCCACCTGATTTCCCCGGACAGGTTGGGCGACTATAGCCCGAAACCCGTGCCGGATTGCAAGCAGGGCCGGGCTATAATCCGACCCCGGCCCATTGCGGTACGCGACCGCCTTCCCCATCTCCACGTCCATGGCCAAGCTCTCCATCCTTGAATTCCCCGACAAGCGCCTGCGAACCGTCGCCAGGCCGGTCGATACCTTCGACGCCGAACTGTCCCGCCTGGTCGACGACATGTTCGAGACGATGTACGACGCCCCCGGCATCGGCCTCGCGGCGACCCAGGTCGATGTGCATCGCCGCCTGCTCGTCCTTGACGTCAGCGAGGACAGGTCACGGCCAATGGTGTTCATCAACCCGGAGATCCTGTCGGCCGAAGGCCACCAGGTCTACCAGGAAGGCTGCCTGTCGGTGCCCGGCATCTACGCCGACGTGACCCGTGCGGCCAGCATCCGCGTCCGCGCGCAGGACCGCACCGGCGAGACCTTCGAGCTCGAGGCCGACGGCCTGCTCGCGGTGTGCGTGCAGCACGAGATGGACCACCTCGCGGGCAAGGTGTTCGTCGATTACCTGTCGCCGCTGAAGCGCGAACAGGTGCGCAAGAAGCTGGCCAAGGCCGCGCGCGGCTCCGACGCCGCCTGATGGCGCCCCTGCGGATCGCCTTCGCGGGCACCCCCGCGTTTTCCGTGCCGTGCCTGCAGGCCGCGCTCGCGAGCGGCGCCGAGGTCGTCGGTGTCTGGACGCAGCCCGACCGCCCGGCGGGGCGCGGCAAGCAGATCGTCGCGTCGCCGGTGAAGACCGCCGCGCTGGCGCGCGGGCTGCCGGTGTTCCAGCCCGACAGCCTGAAGAGCGAAGCGGCGCGCGAGCCGCTGCGGGCGCTCGAGCCCGACCTGATGGTCGTCGTCGCCTACGGGCTGATCCTGCCGCAGGCGGTCCTGTCCATTCCGCGGCTCGGGTGCTGGAACGTGCACGCGTCGCTGTTGCCGCGCTGGCGCGGCGCGGCGCCGATCCAGCGCGCGATCGAGGCCGGCGACACCGAAACCGGCGTGTGCCTGATGCAGATGGAAAAGGGCCTCGACACCGGGCCCGTGCTGCTCGAACTCCGCACGCCGGTCATGCCCGGGGATACCGGCGGCACGCTGCACGACCGCCTCTCGGAACTCGGCGCGCAGGTGCTCGCCGACGGCCTCGCGCGCCTGCGCGAAGGCAGCCTGCCGGCGCCGCAGCCGCAGCCCGCCGACGGCGTCACCTACGCGCACAAGCTCGACAAGGGCGAGGCGCACCTGGACTGGACGCTGCCGGCGAAAATGCTCGCCGACAAGGTGCGCGCCTTCCATCCGTGGCCGGTCGCCGAAGCGGTGCTCGCCGGCGAACGCCTGCGGATCCACGCCGCGCAGGCGCTGCCGGTGGCGACCACGGCGATGCCCGGCG
>CAMPHE010000038.1 GCA_946885815.1 uncultured Arenimonas sp. | reverse complement strand
CCGGAGATCGCGACGTTCCTGCTCAACGAGAAGCGTCGCGCGCTGATCGAGATCGAGCAGCGCCACGACGCGCCGGTCGTCATCGTCGCCGACGACCAGCTCGAGACGCCGCATTTCAACATCAGCCGCGTCCGCGACGGCGAACTCGGCGAAGAGACGAGCCGCCCGAGCTACCACCGCACGACGCCGCGCAAGCTGGCGACGCATTCGCTGACCAAGGCTCACATCAACGTGCCCGACCTGCCGGCCGTCACCGCGGTCCGGCCGCCGAACCCGGCACCGGTGCGCGATGAAGCGCCGGCCGAAGCCGAGATGGCGCCGCCGCCGGTGTTCGCCGAACCGCCGCGCAAGCGTGGCTTCTTCGCGCGGGTAATGGCCGTGTTCACCGGCGACGACGCGCCGGCCCAGGCCGAAGCGACGGCGGCTCCGGCCGCGCGGTCGGCGCGCGGCGAGCGCGGCGACCGGGGCGATCGCAACGAGCGCGGCGGGCGCCGCGAGCGCGGTGAACGCAGCCGGCGTGATCGTGGCGATCGCGCGGAGCGCGGCGATCGGCAGGATCGCGGCGGTCGCGGCCAGAACGGCAAGCAGTCGCAGGCCGCAGCGCCGGCGAAGCCCGAGCGAGGCGAGGAGTCGCGCCGCCAGGACGAGGCGCGTCGCGCCGAGTCGCAGCAGCGCCGGGAAGAACAGCAGAAAAAGGAAGCCGAGCGCCGCGAGCAGCAGCGTCTCGACAACCAGAAGCGCGAGGCGGAGCGTCGCGAGGCGCGTGCCGCTCGCCTGGCCGCGCAGGCCGCGGCCGCAGGAGGGGCGGCGGACGCCGTGTCCGCAGGCGACGACATCGCCGCTTCCGCAGCGGCGACCCCGGCCACCGGCGCGCCGGTTCCGAAGTCGTCCGGCGATGAACCCGTGGACGTCGTCGCCGTCGCCGATGGCGATGCGGGCCCGACGCAGGAGGCGACCGGAGAAGGCAACGGCCGTCGTCGCCGCGGTCGCCGCGGTGGCCGTCGCCGCCGGCGCCAGGACGGCACGACCGGCGAAGCCGGCGCCGAGATGCCGCAGGACGGCACCGACTTCGACGACGAGGAACGCGACCCGTCCGACGCCGCCGGTGCGCGTACGGCCGCGCCGGCGATCAGCGCGGCGGAATCGGACTTCGACGATCTGGGCGCCGACGAGGCTCCGGCCGAGACGCGTCGCGAGCCCCGGGCACAGGCCCCGGCGCCGGCGCCGGTCGTCGTCGCGCCGGTCGTCGCGGCCGTGCCGCTCGTGAACCCGCAGGCGCCGCGCAGCGTCGAGCAGATCGAAGCACTCGCCGCGCCGCTGGAAGCGGCGGAAGCGCCGCGCCCGGTGGAACCCGAGTCGGTCGCGGAAGTCGCCGATGTCGCCGCCGCGCCTGCCGCGCCGGTCGACGTTGCGCCGGCGCCGCCGGCACCGGTCGCGCCGGGCATCGCCCACGCGCCGATGCAGCGCAGCCTGATCCCGGACGACGCCCCGGCGCCGGCCGTCGAGAATCCCTTCGCCGACCACACGCCGACCGCGCTCGAACTGGCACCGCCGGCGGAAGCCGCGCAGCTCGAGGCGGTTGCCGACCTGGTGGAGGCGATGCCCGACGACCTGCTCGGCGCCGGAGAGGCGGCCGCGAAGACGCCGCCCTCCCGCGAGTGGACCCTCGAGACCGAGGACCCGCCGCAGACCGGCACTTCGGCCTGACCGACGACCAGGGCGCCGCGAGGCGCCCTGGTCGTTTTCGTCGCCGCTAGAGCGCGTACGCCGGCTCGGACAGGCCGTGCTGCGAAGCGAGCCGCGCGAGCGCGACGGTGTCGCGGATGCCCAGCTTTTCGTACAGCCGGTACTTGTGCGTCGCGACGGTCTTGCCGCTGAGGCTCAGCCGCCGGCCGATCTCCTCCATGCGCATGCCGGTGCACAGCATGCGCGCGACCTCGAGCTCGCGCGGCGACAGGATGTCGAACGGCGAGCCTTCTCCACCGAGGCGCGACAGCGCGAGCTTCTGCGCCACGTGACTCGCGAGGTAGCGGCGTCCGCGCGCGACTTCCCGGATCGCCCGCAGCAGTTCGGCCGCATCGCATGCCTTGCCGACGTAGCCGGACGCGCCGGCCTCCAGCAGCCGGCGCGGCAGCGGCCCGTCGTCAAGCACCGACACGACCAGCACGCGACTGCCGACGCCGCCGCGCACGATGCGTTCGGTGACGTCCAGTCCGCTGATGCCGGGCAGGTGCAGGTCGCAGATGACGACATCCGGACGCAACCGGCGGATCGCCTGCAGGCCTTCCTCGCCGGTGCCGGCTTCGCCGACGACGTCGACGTCGTTTTCCTTCTGCAGGATCATTCGATAGCCGGCGCGCACGAGTGCGTGGTCGTCGACGATGTAGACGCGGATCATCCGTTCTCCTCCCCGAGATGGCAGATCGACGCTACCGCGGCAGCGCGCGGACTCCCCAGTGGAAGGTGCCCGGCTCGCAGGTAGGAAAAGCGATGATGCCCGCGCCGACGTCGTGGGCGACGACTCCCGCCACTTTTGCCCGGTCCTCCTAACGCCGTTAGCGATGCTGAGAAAGTGACGGAGATCGGGCCGCGCCGATGGCGCGACGGCGATCGTCGCGGCACGATCGTCGCGACGTCGACGCGCGTCGCCACGGGAATTCCTCTTGCACAGCTGGCACGACGATGCCCGACCTCTCCCCGCCGTCGAACGGGAAACGCCCGGCGCGGTGCGAACGCTTCTCGCCGCGCTGCTGGTTCCGCTCGCGGTCACCCTGCTGGGCATCGCGCCATATGCGGTGCTGCCGTGGCTCGACGGTGCCGACCGCGCGCTCGTGTGGGTCGAGGGCGATGCCGCCACGTTGGCGCGCGTCGGTTCGCTCATGGAAGCCGAGCAGGCGTTCGTCGGAGGCCTCACCGAAGGCGTCGACGACGCCGTTCCCGACGGCTGCGCCGCCGGGGCCGTCCGCCTGCATTTCGACGCGCGGCGCACGGACGAGGCGCAGGTCGCGCGCGTCGCGCTGGAGCAGCTGGCGACGGGTGCCGGCGCCCGCGTGTGCGCCAGCCATCGCTTCGAGCTCGGGCGCACGGATGACCCGCTGGGGTGGACCCCGTTCGCCGCCGCGGTCATGTTGCCGCTTGCGCTGCTCATCGGGCTGCGTGTCGCGTCGATCGAGCGGCGCGATCGCCGCCCGCTGGCGGTGCCGGTGACGATGCTCGCGCTCGCGCTGGCGACCGTGACGATCGCGCCGCCACCGCCGATCGCGGCGCTGTACGCACTGCCGGCCGCGATCGCCTCGGCCATGGCGCTCGCGCTCGTCCACGAAGTCGCGTTTCGCGGCTGGCTGCTCGCACGCGCCGCACCGGTGCTCGGTGCACCGGCAGCCGTCGCATTGTCGATCGCCGCGAGCATCGTCGCCGGCATCGCCATCGATGGCGTCGACCACGTGGCCGCGTCGGCGGCCATCGCCGCCGCATGCAGTGCGACCTGGTTGCGCACCGGGTCCACCGCCGCGTGCGTCGCGATGCATGCGATCGCCGCCGCCACGCTGCGCGTCGCCACGGGCTGACGCGCACGATCACGCCGGTTCGATGCTCGGCGGAGCAGCATCGACGGGATCGCGCCCCCGCCAGGATTCCCGGCTCATGCCCCACTCGCCTCCCGACAGCGCGCTGCTGATCGTCGACATGATCAACCTGTTCGATTTCGACGGCGGTGCGTCGCTCGCCGCGGCCGCCGGACCGGCCTCGCGCGCGATCGCCCGCCTGCGCCGTCGCTTCCATGCCGCAGGCGCACCGGTGATCTACGCGAACGACAATTTCGCGGACTGGCGTTCCGACTTCCACGGACTGGTCGCCACGTGTTCGTATCCGGGGTCGCCCGGCGCGGCGATCGCCGCGCGGCTGGCGCCGGAGCGCGAGGACTATTTCGTGCTCAAGCCGAAGCATTCGGCCTTCCTGTGCACGCCCCTCCCGTTCCTCCTCTCGAGTTTGGGGACACGGCGCCTGCTGGTGACAGGCATCGCCGCCGACGCCTGCGTACTGGCCACCGCCATCGACGGCAACGCGCACGGGTACGAGGTCCAGGTCGTCCGCGACGCCGTCGCCGCACGCACGCCGAAGCTCGCGTCGGACGCGCTCTCCGTGTTGCGCCGGTCGCGCGCCGCGACGATCGTCACTTCGGCACGCGCCCGTCCCTGAGTCGCGTCACGCTTCCGGCACGTCGATGCCCGCGAGCTGGCGTGCCTTGACGCGTCCCGCTTCGCGCGCCTCGTCCTCCGTCGCGAAAGTCTCGACGCTCGCGAAGCGATCGCGGAACGGGCCGTCGCAGGCCTCGTAGCCGAACTGCGCGACGAATCCGTAACGCCCGCCGTCGCGGGGAACCACCTGCACGCGCAGCTCGCCGCCGTGCACTTCATTCCGGTCGATTTCCATCGTCGTGCTCCGTCGGTTCAGTCCATGCACAGGTTCGCGCGCCCGCCGCCGCCACATCGTGAACGACAGCGAACCACGAGTCGCCGTACAGCCGGCGTTTTGCTGTTTTCAACATCGCGCGCACATCGTCGTGGACACACTCGATCGCGAGTCGACACGACATGGAGAAGCAAGATGTCCCGCCACGAACGAGTGAACACCGCCCGCGCGATCTCGAGTGCTCCGCGACGCGTTTCGCCCCGCCGCGCCGCGCTGGCGAGCGCCATTCTGATGTTCACCGCGCTCGCGATCGTCGGACCTGCGCGCGCCGACGTCGTCGATGCCGCGATCGAATGGCGCCCCGAACGGGCACCGGAAGGTCCGACGATGATCGTCGTCGGCATCGAGGAGCAGCGTGCGCAGATCTACCGCAACGGTGTGCGCATCGGCACCACCCCGGTGAGCACCGGTCGCTCCGGTCACGACACCCCGACCGGGCTGTTCTCGATCCTGCAGAAGAAGCGCGAGCATTACTCGAACCTGTACGACGACGCGCCGATGCCGAACATGCAGCGGCTGACGTGGGACGGCATCGCGTTGCATGCCGGTCGCCTGCCGGGCTATCCGGCGTCGCACGGTTGCATCCGGCTTCCGCACGAGATGTCCGACCGGCTGTTCGACGTGACCTCGAAGGGTTCGCTCGTCGCCATCCTGCCGACTTTTCCGGACACCGCGGTCCTCGACATGACGCGCGTCCCGACCAATGGCGACAACGACCCGAACACGGAGGCGACGCTGCCCAATGCCGCCGCGGGTACCTACGGTCCCGTCAGCGTCGTCCTTTCGACGCGGGATGCGGCGATCGTGGTGATGCGCAACGGCGTCGAGATCGGCCGGGCACCGGTGGACGTCGACTCCGGGGCACTCGCCGGCGAGCGGCTGTACGTCGGGCAGCACGGCGGTCAGTGGGAACAGCTGCCGACGGACTCCGTGACCATGGGCGATCCGGCCAGCCAGTTCGCTGCCGGTCGTCTCCGCGTCGATCCCGCGTTCGGCCAGCAGCTCGACGCGCTGCTCGTGCCGGGCACCACGGTGATGATCACGGATCGCCCGATCGGCGCCGCGACGCCGGTCGCGCAGGACGCGCTGCTCGCATCGCCGCTCGCGGCTGAGTTCCGCACCCACATCGAGGCGGCGCCATGACCCGCCGCGTACCGATCCCGCCGTCCCTGTCGTTGCTGGTGGCGATGGCCGTCGCGCCGTTCTTCGCGGACGCCGCGCCGGCCTGGCGCGAGTCGACGGATGACGCGCGGGTCGAAACCGCCCGCGACGCAGCGCGATGCGCGACGCCGCAGCCCGGGTCGTGCGGGTCCCCTACCGGAAGCTGAAGTGCTTGTGGCCGAGGTAACTGGTGAAAACCGGGACCGCCACGCCGATGGCGTGCGCCACTTCCCTCGCGAACCGGTCCACGCCCAGCGCGGGCAGCACATGCCAGGCCAGCACGACCGTCACCAGCCATGTCTGCGCGATCGCGAACAGGTTGACGACCGCGAACAGCAGTGCCGAGCGATGCAGGCGCTGCCGGCTGCCCGCGAAAACGAACCGCCGCGCGAGCACGAACGCGGTGGCCATGCCGGTCAGATAGGCCAGCACGATCGCGGCCGAGAAACCGAGCCACGCGTCGTAGACGATCCGCGAGCCGAAGTTGACCGCCGCCGCGATTCCACCGGTGACGAGGAACGCCACGAACTGGCGCGACCGGAACGCGTCGATCATGCCAGCGCGTCCCGGGCCATCCGCCGCCCGAAGCCGATGCTCTCGGAAATCCCGCGGTCCTCGGGGTAGTAGTACGACGTGTCGGCGACGGCCAGCCCGCGCACCGGCAGCACGACCGGCGGCAGCTTGTGCAGGTGGCCGGGTTCGCAGACCGGCTGCGCATGCCGGTATCGACTCGCCCGGACGTCGATGAAGTCATCGTCCGTCAGGGCGGGATTGATCGTGCGCAGATAACGCGTGACCTTGTCGATGAACGCCTGGTCCGGCTCGGCGTAGGCGGGATGCTCGCCCGGCAGGTAGAACGGCACGTACACGACGTGGTGGTCCAGCGGCCGCAGGTTGGTGTACTCGACGAAGCCCGGGATATCCATGCGCGGGTCGTTCACGTTCACCCAGAAGTTGCCGCTCACCGGCCGGCGCAGCTTCGCGATGACGCAGACGACCGCGATGTTCTTCAGCGCCGCGTACCGGGCGAGGACGTCCGCCGGCAGGTCGGGGATCAGGCGCGGCACGAACGGCAACGGCACGGTGCTGATCACGCGGTCGAACGGCTCGAATCCCTGCGCGGTATGCACCCCCGCGACGCGGGCGTCGGCGATCTCCACCTTGCGCACCGGCGTGGAAAGCCGGATCGCGCCCCCGCGCGCCGCGATCTCGCGCTCGAGCGCACGCAGCAGCGTCGTCGACCCCCCCTCGAGGTATCCCAGCTTCTCCCGGAAGAGCGAGTACCGGGAACGACCGATCCTGCGGATGCGGCTCCATATCCACGCCGCCGAGAGGTTCGGCGTGTACTGGTGGAACTTGAGTTCGAACAACCGCCGCCAGAGCACTTCGTACGCCTCGGCGCCGACCCAGCGGCGGATCCAGCCGGTCGCTTCGAGCGGATCGAGCGGCCGCCAGTCGTCGCGCTTCGTCGATACGAACGCATGCAGACCGTAGCGCAACCGGGCGGTCAGCCCCAGTCCGCGGAATCGCAGCAGCGCCCAGGGATTTCCCCACGCCTGCAACCGCCCGCCGAACCAGAACCCCATCTTCGTCTCGACCCAGCGCATCCGCGACGCGAGGCCGAGTTCGTCGAGCATCTGCAGGAAATCGACGTCGGACGTGCAATGGAAGTGGTAATAGCGCTCGATTTCGAGTCCGGCGAAATCGAACGAGGCCGTCATGCCGCCGACGCGATCGTCCGCCTCGAAGACCACCGGCTGGTGCCCGTCGAGCGCCAGCTGGTAGGCGACCGCCAGACCCATCGGTCCGGCGCCGAGCACGGCGACGCGCTGCGATCCGTCCGTCATCGTCAGAACTCCAGTACCACGCCGCCATAGCGCGGATCGTTGAACGTCTCGGCGATCGCCTCGCGGAACGGCGTGGCCCGCACGCCGAAGATCCCCGGCCAGTCGATCACCTCGAACTCGTCGCGTGCGACCAGTGCGGCGAGCTGCTGCGTCGTGAAGGGCGGCTGGCGGTCGAACAACGCCCATGTCCAGAGCAGCGCATGGAACATCGCGTAGGGAATGCGGACGATCGGTGTCCGCACGCCCGTCGCGGCGCGGATCTCGCGGATGATGTCGATGTAGTCGATCTTCTCGTGCCCGGAAATGTTGTAGACGCCCTGTCGTCCCGGCTGCTCGATGCAGCTGACGATCACGCGGCAGAAGTCGCCTGCATACAGCGGCTGGCGCATGTAGCGGCCGTGGCCGGGCACGGGGAAGACCGGTACCCGGCGCATGAAGCGCGACAGCCAGCCGAGGTGCTTGCGGTCGAACCACCCGAACATCAGCGTCGGCCGCAAAACCGGACACGGGATGCCGCTTTCGAGCACGATCCGCTCCTGTTCCTTCTTGGACCGCGTGTAGAAGTCGTCGGCGACCGACTCCACGACGGACGAACTCACGTGCACCAGGTGCGGTACCGCGTGGTCCCGGATCGCCTGAAGGACATGCGAGGTCGAGGTGATGTTGTTGCGCACGAAATCCTCGTAGTCGTTGCCGCCGATCTGCGCCTGCAGCATGACGACGGTGTCGGCGCCCGCGAACGCGCGCTGCCAGTCGCCCGGGATCGCCAGGTCCGCCTCGATCATGTTCACGCCGGGCTGCGTCCGTGCCAGCACCGCCAGATTGGCGGCGTGCTTGTCGATCACGACGATGTCGTCGTGGCCCCGTTCCCGCAGCCGGGCCACGAGATTCTGGCCGACCAGGCCGGCGCCTCCGGGAAGTACGATTTTCATTCGGTGGCCTCCGGGCCGATCCGGGCGGGGACGCGGAACTGGGGACAGAGCACCAGCGTCCCGGCGTCGCCGTAGGCCAGTCCGAGCGAGTATTCGCCGTCCAGCGCGGACACGTCGGCCGCCACCGCGTAGCCCGCGTCGACGAGGCGAGGCTGCCTGAAATACGCGGCGACGTCCGGTCGCGGCGTGCCGCGGGCCTCGATCAGCCAGCGGGACCCGTCCGCATCCGTGAGCGTCACGTACGTCGTCTCCGGCAGCTCACCCGCCGCGGCCGAACGCGCGAGCCAGCCCCGGACGTGGAGGAAGTGCGTGGTCGCCACCGACGCCGGCATCGGGCTCGCCCCGTCGAGCACGTCGATGCTGCCGTCGCAGCGGTCGGCTTCGACCACGCGCGCGTGCTGCACGGGCGCCGGCCGCGAAAAATCGAGTACGGCAAGCAGCGCCGGCCTGCGCGGCGACACCAGCGCGGAGAACTCGACCGACAGCTCTGTCCGCCACGAGGCGCCGCCGCCCGCCGCGTCGATCCGGATCGCCCGCACCGCGTTGTCGGCGAGAAACTCCGCGCCGGCGAACAACAACCCGAACTCCTCGGTGTTCGTGACGAGGGGCGACACCAGGAACCCGCTTCTCGCCATTCCGGCGACGAGGCGGAACCGCCGTTCGCTGCCGTCGCGCAGTGCGAACGTGATCGACAGCCGGCCCGGCTTGAACAGCGCGGTCGCCGCGCGACCCAGCAGCGTCGGCTGGACGTCGAGCTTCGCGAAGACGGCGCCCCGCGGCACGTCGATCCAGTCGCCCAGCCTCGCCTCCCGCGGTCCGGTCGACGGCCGGAAGGCGGGCATCCGGCCACCGCCACCGCGCTCGGCGAGCACCAGGAAGCCGTTCGCGAACGACCGCGGCCGGTATCGGGCGAGCAGTTCGGGCCAGCTCGCCCCGTCGTCCAGCGCCGGCAGGCGGTCGCCGAGCGGCTGCACGGCGAACAGCAGTCGGCGAGGCCGGCCGTCGCCCGCGAGGTGCCGACGGTTGCGCTCGGCCAGACCGGGCGTATAGGCCGAGTAGCTCTGCAGCACCGGACGCGGGTGCCAGCGGTTGCCCGCGGCGATCAGGAACGCCTGGTCGTGCGCGTAGAGGTCGACGGTGCCGTCGAGCTTCGGCAACCCGCCGCTGGCCGCGATCTCCGCCAGTCGGGAATCGAAACGGCGTTCCGGCCACGCCGGATCGCGCAGGCGTTCCCGTGCGCCGTGCCACGGCATGGTGTACAGCGCGCTCGCGCGGCGAGCCACCTCCGTGGGCGTGCTGTGGACGAATCCCGCGTCCACGACGGCCCACGCGACGACACCGGCGACGAGCACGACCACCGCACGCCAGCCCGGCAGCAGCGCACCGGCCAGCACGGCCGCGAGCAGCATCAGGTTCCCGGCCAGCACCGCATGGAAGTCGTGCCGGACGAAGCCGCCCTTGAAGCCGAGGAACAGCACCGCGGCGAACATGCCGGCGAGCGCGATCGCCGGTACGTTCCGCCAACGGCCCACGAGGAACGCGCCGAGCAGCACCGCCGCCGCCACGAGGTAGCCGGCGATCTGCAGCCGGCTGCCGTCTTCCGACATCGCTTCCGTGTAACCACCGGTGATCGGCAGCATCGCGGCGAAGTATCCCGGCAGCGCCGCCGGCGGTTGCGCGGCCACCAACCACGCGACGACCAGGACGACCCCGGGTACCCCGGCCACCGTCGTGGCCGGGGTACCCGGGGTC
>CAMPHE010000037.1 GCA_946885815.1 uncultured Arenimonas sp. | reverse complement strand
GCCCGGGGTCAGCACCGCCGAGCTCGACCGCATCTGCCACGACCACATCGTGAACGTGCAGGGCGCGGTGCCGGCCAACGTCGGCTACAAGGGCTTCCCGGCGACGATCTGCACGTCGGTGAACAACGTCATCTGCCACGGCATCCCGAGCGACACCAAGGTCCTGAAGGACGGCGACATCGTCAATATCGACGTCACCGTGATCAAGGACGGCTGGCATGGCGACACCAGCCGGATGTATTTCGCCGGCACCCCGTCGGTGAAGGCGAAGCGGCTGGTCGACGTCACCCGCGAGGCGATGTTCCGCGGCATCCGCACGGTGCGTCCGGGCGCGACGCTCGGCGACATCGGCCACGCCATCCAGCAGTTCGCCGAGGGCGAGCGCTTCACCGTCGTGCGCGAATACTGCGGCCACGGCATCGGCCGCGTGTACCACGAGGATCCGCAGGTGCTGCACTACGGGCAGCCGCAGACCGGCGTGGTGCTGCAGCCGGGCATGACGTTCACGATCGAGCCGATGATCAACGAGGGCAGCCGCCACACCCGCCTGCTCAACGACGGCTGGACCGTGGTGACGCGCGACAAGTCGCTCTCGGCGCAGTGGGAACACACGGTGGCGGTGACCGAAGACGGCGTCGAGATCCTGACGCGCGTGCCCGGCGACGACAACGACCTGTGACCGCGCCGGGCCGATGAGCGCCGCGCCCGCCGCTTCCGCCGTCCCGTTGCCCGCCGCGCTCGCCGCGGCCGACGACGCTCCCGCGTGGCGCGAGGCCGCGCGCGCCGGGCTGGCGGCGATGCGGACGGACCTGGGCCGGCGATTCGATGCCGGCGAGGCCGTCGAGCGCCTCATCGACGCCTGCCGCACGGCGACCGACACCGTCGTGCGCGACGCGTGGGCGCGCGGCATTCCGGCCGACGCGCCGCTGCAGCTGCTGGCGACCGGCGGCTATGGCCGCGCCGAGCTGTACCCGCAGTCCGACATCGACCTGCTGGTGCTCGCCGACCCGGCGACGCAGCAGCGGCACGCGGCGGCGATCGGCGCCTTCTTCGCCGCGCTGTGGGACGCCGGCCTGCAGACCAGCCACGCGGTGCGTTCGATCGGCGAATGCGTCGACGCCGGGCGCGCCGACATCACCGTGCTGACGTCGCTGCTCGAATGCCGGCTGCTGGCCGGCACGCCCGACGTGCTGTCCGCACTGGCCGCGGCGCTGGCGCCACCGGCACTGTGGCCGCCGGCGGCGTTCTTCGAAGCCAAGCGCGACGAGTACCGGCAGCGCCACGCGCGCTTCCACGACACCGCGCACAACCTCGAGCCGAACCTGAAGGAAGGGCCGGGCGGCCTGCGCGACCTGCAGACCGTGACGTGGATGGCGATGCGCCTGTACGGCGTGCCCGGCCTGCCGTCGCTGGTGCCGCTCGGGCTGCTCGGCGAAGACGAATGCGCGAGCCTGCAGCGCGAATGGCGCGTGCTGGCGAAGCTGCGTTTCGGCCTGCACCTGCTCGCCGGCCGGCGCGAGGAACGGCTCGGGTTCGACCACCAGAAGGCGCTCGCGGCGATGCTCGGGCTGCGCGACGAGCACGGCGACAACCTCGCGGTCGAACAGATGATGCAGGCGTTCTTCCGCGCCGCGGCGACCGTGATGCGCATCGCCGAGCGGCTGCTGCAGCGCTTCGAGGAGCAGCTGTCGGCGCCCGAGGCGCCGAAGCCCGCCGGCGACGGCTATGTGCTGCGCCACGGCTACCTCGCGATGTCCGACCCGGACGCGCTGCGCGCCGGCCTCGCGCCGATGCTGGCGCTGTTCGCGGCGTGGGACGCCGTGCCCGCGGCCCGCGGCCTGCATTCGGAGACGGCCCGCGCGCTCGGCGAATCGCTGCGCGCGATCGCGCCGTACGACGCGCAGCCGGCCGGGGTGCGCCAGGCGTTCCTCGAACTCCTGCAGTCGCCCGGCGCGGTGGCGACGCTGACCCGGATGGCGCGGCTCGGCGTGCTCGGCCGCTACCTGCCGGCATTCGGCCGCGTGTCGGGGCGGATGCAGTACGACCTGTTCCACGTCTACACGGTCGACCAGCACACGCTGACCGTACTCGCGCACATGCAGGGCTTCGCGCGCGGACCCGACGAGCGTTTCGCGATCGCGCACGAAGTGCTGCCGCGGCTGCGCAAGCCGCACCTGCTGCTGCTGGCGGGGCTGTTCCACGACATCGCGAAGGGCCGCGGTGGCGACCATTCCGAGCAGGGCGCGATCGACGCGCGCGCGTTCGCCGAGGCGCATGCGCTGCCGGGCACCGACGCCGACCTGGTGGCGTGGCTCGTCGAGCAGCATCTGCTGATGTCCGTGACCGCGCAGAAGCAGGACGTGTCCGACCCCGAAGTCGTGGCGCGCTTCGCCGGCAAGGTCGCCGACCGCGAGCACCTCGATTACCTGTACCTGCTCACCTGCGCCGACATCGCCGGCACCAGCCCGAAGCTCTGGAACGCGTGGAAGGACCGGCTGCTCGCCGACCTGTACGCCGCGACGCGGTTCGCGCTGCGCCGCGGGCTGGAGAACCCGGTCCACGCCGACGAACTGGTCGCCGAGACGCGGGCGCTGGCGACGGCGCGGCTGCTCGAGGGCGGGATCGACGCCGCGGCGATCGACGCGCTGTGGCGCGGCTGGCCCGACGCCGCGTTCCTGCGCTACCGGCCCGAACAGATCGCCTGGCAGACCGCCGCGCTCGCCGGCCACGACGCCGGCGCCACCGTCGTGCGCGCGCGCCGGCACCCGCAGGGCGGCGGCCTGGAGGTGTTCGTGCGCACGCCCGACCGCGACGGCGTGTTCGCGGCGCTGGTCGCCACGCTCGACCGCCTCGGATTGAACGTGCTCGAGGCGCGGGTGCTGGGCACCGACGACGGCCACGCGCTCGACGGCTTCCAGGTGCTGCCCGCGCCCGGTCACGCGCCGGAGCCGGCCGACGTGGAAGCCGCGCTGGCCGCCGCGCTGCGCGACCCGGCCCGCGTGCGTCCGCCGCGTCGGGCGGCGCCGCGGCAGCTGCGGCATTTCCGCGTCGCGGTGCGCGTCGATTTCGACACGCTCGCCGACGGTCGCCGCACGCGCATGAGCCTGGTCTGCACCGATCGCCCGGGTCTGCTGGCCGGGATCGCGCAGGTGCTGCGCCAGCGGCGGCTGCGCGTGCACGACGCGCGCATCGCCACCTTCGGCGCGAAGGTCGAGGACATCTTCCTGCTGTCGGACGAGCGCGACCTCGCGATCGACGCGCAGGCGCTGGACGAACTGCGCGCGGCCATCGTGGCCCGCGTCGACGGAGAGGAATGACATGGCGAAGAAGAAGGGCGCGACCGACCAGCTGCAGGCGATCATCGAGGACGCGTTCGAGCGCCGGGCGACGCTGAGCGTCGCCGAGATCGAGGGTTCGACGCGGCCGGCGGTGGAAGAGGCGATCGCGCTGCTGGAATCGGGCAAGGCGCGCGTCGCCACGCCGTCGGGCGGGAAGTGGGAGGTGCAGGAATGGCTGAAGAAGGCCGTGCTGCTGTACTTCCGCGTCAACGACATGGCGCTCGTCGAAAGCTACCCGGCCCCGTTCTGGGACAAGGTGCCGCTGCGTTTCGAAGGCTGGGACGACGGCGATTTCCGCGATCTCGGCGCGCGCATCGTGCCCGGCGCGATCGTCCGCGCCGGCGCGCACATCGGCAAGGACGCGGTGCTGATGCCGAGCTTCGTGAACATCGGCGCGCATGTCGGCGCGGGCACGATGGTCGACACGTGGGCCACCGTCGGTTCGTGCGCGCAGGTCGGCAAGCGCTGCCACCTCAGCGGCGGCGCCGGCATCGGCGGCGTGCTGGAGCCGCTGCAGGCGAGCCCGACGATCATCGAGGACGACTGCTTCATCGGCGCGCGCGCCGAGGTCGTCGAAGGCGTCGTCGTGGAGAAGGGCAGCGTGATCGGCATGGGCGTGTTCCTCGGCCAGTCGACGCGGATCTACGACCGCGCGACCGGCACGATCGGCTACGGCCGGGTGCCGGCGGGCAGCGTCGTCGTGTCCGGGTCGCTGCCGGCCGCCGACGGCAGCCATTCCCTGTACTGCGCGGTGATCGTCAAGCGCGTCGACGCGAAGACGCGCGCGAAGACGTCGGTGAACGAGCTGCTGCGCGGGGCCGTGGAATGAATCTGCGTGGTCCCGTCGCCGCGGCCCTGCTGCTGGCGACCGCCGCCGTGCAGGCCGCCGTCGACCTCGCGCCGTTCCTGCGGCGCGACGGCTTCGGCGACATCGCGCTGTCGCCCGACGGCGTGCACTACGCCGCCAGCGTCGTGCGCGAGGACCGCACCGTGCTGGCGGTCGTGCGGCGTGCCGACCGCGAGACCGTCAACGGCTTCTCGATGGGCGCGCACGTGCACGTGACCGGGTTCGAATGGGTCGACGACGGTCGCCTGCTGGTGTCGGTGGCCGAACGCTTCGGGGTGCTGGAGACGCCGCTGTCGACGGGCGAGCTGTTTCTCGTCGACACGAAAGGTTCGCGGGCCCGGCTGCTCATCGGTTTCCGCGCCGGGGACGCGGACCGCGGCGACGCCGTGACCGCCGCGCGGTTCTCGACCCGGCCGGTCCACGCGACGCTGCTGCACCGCCTCCCGGACCAGCCCGATCACGTGCTCGTCGAGGTCTGGCCGATGGAAGACGTGCCGCGGACGCGCGTCGAACGGATGAACCTGCGGACCGCCGCGCGCACGGTCATCGCCGAATCGCCGGTGCCGCGCGCGACGTTCGCCGCCGACCATGCGGGCCGCGTGCGCCTCGCCGTCGGGGCCGGCGAAGACAACGTATCGCGCCTTTATCACCGCACCGACGACGCCGCGCCGTGGGTGCTCGTGAACGACGAGGCGCGCAGCGGCGTCCGTCAGTTCCCGCTCGGCTTCGCGGCCGACGACGTGACGGCCTACCTGGAAGTGGAACAGGCGTCCGGCCCGAACGCCGTCGTCGCCTGGAACAGCCGCACCGGCGAATCCCGCACGGTGGCGCGCGACGCGACGCATGATCCGCACGCGCTGCTGCACTCCCCGGGCGTGCGCCGCGAGCCGGTCGGCGTGCTCGTGGACGGCGGCGGCCTGCGTGCCGCGTATTTCGCGCCGTCATCCAAGGCGGCCACGCTCTACGCGCGGTTGGAGAAGGCGTTCGGCGGCGACCCCGTGCGCATCGGTTCCGGCACCGACGACGGGACGCAGGTGATCGTCGAAAGCGCGACGGCATACAACCCGGGCGACTTCTTCCTGTTCGACATCCCGAGCGGCAAGGCCGAACGCATCCTCAGTCGGCGCGAGTGGCTCGAGCCGCGCCGCGCCGCCGAGGTCGTGCCGGTCGCACTGGAGGCGCGTGACGGACTCGCGATCGACGGCCTGCTGACGCGTCCCCGCGGCACGGCCGGTGCGCTGCCGATGGTGGTCCTGGTCCACGGCGGCCCGTTCGGGGTCGCCGATGGCTGGCGTTTCGACGACGACGCCCAGCTGCTGGCCCGCGCGGGCTATGCGGTGCTGCAGGTGAACTACCGCGGTTCCGGCGGGCGCGGCCGCGCGTTCCTGCAGGCGGGCGCGCGTGAATGGGGCCGCGCGATGCAGGACGACATCACCGACGCCACGCGCTGGGCGATCGCGCAGGGCCACGCGCTGGCGGGAAAGGTCTGCCTGGTCGGCGCCAGCTACGGCGCCTACGCGGCGATGACCGGCCTCGCGCGCGAGCCGGCGCTCTACGCCTGCGGTGTCGGCTACGTCGGCGTCTACGACCTGGAGCGCATGGCCCGCGAGCGTCGCCGCGACAATGCATCGACCGCGCTCTGGTCTGACGAATGGGTAGGCGCCGCCGGCTCGCTGGGGCCGGTGTCGGCCACGACGCTCGCGCCGGCGATCCGCGCGCCCGTGCTGCTGGTCGCCGGTGGCCGCGACGCGGTGACGCCGCCGGTGCACACGCGCGACATGCAGAATGCGCTGGAGAAGGCGGGGGTGAAGGTGGAGGCGCTGTACGTGCCGTCGGAAGGGCACGGCTTCTTCGCCGAGGCGCACCGGCGCGACTACTACCAGCGACTGCTCGATTTCCTCGCCCGCCATCTCGGCGGGGAGCGCGCGGCATGACCCCGGCGGCGGACCGTGGCGGGGTTCACGGATCCGCGCGGCGGTGCCCGCGGGGCGCTGGCGGGACGGGGCTGGTTTCGGCGATAGTCCCGCGGTCGTCAACCCAGGGGAAAACCATGCGTTCGAGTTCGCTGGCTGCCGTCGCGGCGGCGGCACTGGCCGGGATCGGTCTGTTCGCGTCCGGCCACGCATCGGCGGCGGTGATGCCGGTGGACGTGACGCCGTATTCGGCGCCGGCGCGCTTCGGCGACGTGACGATTTCTCCCGACGGCCGCCATCTCGCGGTGACCGTGGTGCACGAAGACCGCACCGGCGTCGCGATCCTCGAACGCGAGACGCAGGAGATCGTGGTGCAGCGGGCGATGGGTCGCGACACGCACGTCACCGGCATCGCGTGGGTTTCCGACGAACGCATCCTGTTCTCGCTCGCGCAGAAATTCGGCACGGTGGACCAGCCGTCGCCGACCGGCGAGCTCTTCACGATGACGATCGACAGCCCGCGCGACCGCCTGCTGGTCGGCGCGCGGTTCCAGGGCAGCGGCGGTCTCGTCGGCGCGTCGAAGGAAGACCAGTCGGTCGCGGCGTACCTGGTCGACGACCTGCCGGAAAACGACGACGAAGTGCTGGTGACGATCGTGCCGTACAGTCGCGACCCGGTGACCACGGTCGAGCGCATGAACGTGCGGACCGGGCGTCGCGTCGTGGTCGGCCGCGCGCCGGTCGCGCGCGCGATGTTCGTCACCGATCACGCGCATCGCGTGCGATTCGCGCGCGGCAGCGACGCCGACAACCACAGCCGTCTCTACCACCGCGCCGACGACGACGCGGAGTGGGTGCTCGTGAACGACGAGGCGAAGACCGGGGTCGTCGAATCGGCGATCGGGTTCTCGCCGGGCGACCGCATCGCGTGGCTGCAGGTCGAACGCGAGCGCGGTCCCGATGCGATCGTCGCGTACGACACGGTTTCGGGCGATCGCAAGCAGGTGCTCGCGCACGACACGGTCGACCCGGGCGTGATCCTCTACTCCGGCGGCGCCGACCCGGCCCCGGTCGGCGTCCAGTATTCCGGCGCGCGCTTCGACTACGGTTTCTTCGATCCGGGATCGGTCGACGCCGAACGGTACCGGATGCTGCTCGCGGCGTTCCCGGGCCAGGCGCCTTTCATCACGTCGACGACCGCCGATGGCCGGCTCGCGGTGGTGCAGGTGGTCGGGCTGCGCCAGCCCGGCGAGTTCTACCTGTTCGACACCACGACCAAGGCCGCGTCGTTCCTGCTGCGTCGTCGCGAAGGCGTGCCCGCGGACGCCGGCGACGTGCGCGGCATCACCGTCACCGCGCGCGACGGCATGAAGCTGCACGGCTACCTGACGACGCCGGCCGGATCCGGCGGCCGCGACCTGCCGCTGGTGGTGTACCCGCACGGCGGCCCGTTCGGCGTGCACGACGCGCTGGGCTACGACCCGCACGTGCAGCTGATGGCCAAGGCCGGTTACGCGGTGCTGCAGATCAACCATCGCGGCTCGTCCGGCTACGGCCGGGCCTATCACCAGGCCGGCGCGCGTGAATGGGGCCGCAAGCTGCAGGACGACCTGACCGATGCGACGCGCTGGGCGATCGACCAGGGCGTCGCGGACGCCGACCGGATCTGCATCTACGGCGCGAGCTACGGCGCCTACGCGGCGCTGCACGGCGTCGCCACGCAGCCGCGGCTGTACCGCTGCGCGGTCGGCTACGTCGGCGTCTACGACCTGGCGATGATGGTGCGACCCGAATCGCGCCAGTCGCACGGGCGCCAGCGCTGGATGGACGAATGGATCGGGTCCGCGGCCGACGTCGCGCCCTATTCCGTCACGACGATGGCGGACCGCATCGAGGTGCCGGTGTTCCTCGCCGCCGGCGGCGCCGACCGCATCGCGCCGATCGAGCATTCCGAGAAGATGGAAACCGCACTGCGCGAGGCCGGCGTGCCGGTCGAGACGCTGTACCACGACAGCGAGGGGCACGGCTTCTACACCGTCGCCCACCGCCGCGAATTCGACACCCGACTGCTCGCGTTCCTCGCGAAACACATCGGCGGCGCGCCGCCGGCACAACCCGGAGAGACACCCTGATGCACGTTCATCTGTTCCGCCCCGCCGCCGCCGCGCTGCTGCTGGCGCTGCCGCTGATCGCGGTCCCGGCCCCCGCCTTCGCGCAGGGCGCGCCCGCCGCCGCCGCGGTCGACCTGGCACCGTTCCTGCGCAAGGACACCTTCGCCGAGATCGTGCTGTCGCCGAACGGCGAATACCTCGCGGCGACGGTGCCGCTGGAAGACCGCACCGGCCTGGTGATCATGCGCCGCGCCGACAAGGAGGTGACCGCGCGCTTCACGCTCGGCCGCGACACGCACATCGGCGACATGGTCTGGGTGAACGACGAGCGCGTGCTCGTCTCGATCGCCGAGGCGTTCGGCACGGAAGACAAGCCGTCGGCGACCGGCGAGCTGTTCGGCGTCGATGCCGACGGCAAGAACCAGCGGATGCTGGTCGGCTACCGCGCCGAGATCAACACGCAGGCCTCGCGCCTGAACACCGCCAATGCCGACGCCGTGTTCGCGACGCTGGTCGACGAACTGCCGGCCGAGGAGAACCACGTGCTCGTCGCGGTGACGCCGTTCGTGCCCGATCCGCATACGCGACTCGAGCGGATGGACGTGCGCAACGGCAAGCGCACGCCGGTCACCCGGGTCGCGGGCAAGTACGCCGGCTTCGTCACCGACCACGCCCATCGGGTCCGTGTCGCCGTGGGCTCCGGCAAGCTCAACCAGAGCCTGCTGTTCTATCGCGCCGACGACGACGCGAAGTGGGAAATCGTCAACGACGAGCTGGAGAGCGGCCTGGTCGAGACGCCGATCGGCTTCTCGGCGGACGACCGCGTCATCTTCCTGCAGTCCGAGCGCGCCGGCGGCCCCGACGCGATCGTGACGTGGGACACCGTCACCGGCGAGCGGAAGGAAGTGGCACGGCACGCGAGCCACGATCCGTACGACATCCTCTACGGCCTGGGCGAGAGCAAGGTGCCGGTCGGCGTGCGCTACGACACCGGCCCGGTGGCGGAGACCGTCTACTTCGGCGACCCCGCGGGTGACGCGCGGGTCCACAGGATGCTCGACAAGGCGTTCAACGGCCTCGACGCGACGGTGACCTCGACCACGCGCGACGGTGGTCTCGCGCTGGTGCTGGTCGAGCACGCGACCAGCCCCGGCGATTTCTTCCTGTTCGATGTCGCGAACAAGAAGGCCGACCTGCTGCTCAGCGCCGCCAGCTGGCTCGACCCGGCGACGATGGGCGCCGTGCGGGCCGTGTCGCTGAAGGCGCGCGACGGCCACATGCTGCACGGCGTGCTGACGCTGCCGCCGGGCAGCGACGGCAAGGGCCTGCCGATGGTGGTGAACCCGCACGGCGGTCCGTTCGGCCTGCGCGACGACTTCGAGTTCAACAGCGAGGCGCAGCTGCTGGCGCACGCCGGCTACGCGGTGCTGCAGGTCAACTTCCGCGGCTCCGGCGGCTACGGCCGCGATTTCCACGAGGCCGGCGCCCGCCAGTGGGGCAAGCTGATCCAGGACGACATCACCGACGCGACGAAGTGGGCGATCGCCGAGGGCATCGCCGATCCGCGCCGGGTCTGCATCTACGGTGGCAGCCACGGCGGCTACGCGTCGCTGATGGAGCTGGCGCGCGATGCGTCGCTGTATCGCTGCGGCGTCGGCTACGTCGGCGTCTACGACCTCGACCGGATGATCGCCGAGGATTCGAGCGACAGCGCGTCGAGCGCCGAATTCCACCGCCAGTGGACCGGCGTGAAAGGGAAGATGGCCGACGTGTCGCCGGTGAACTTCGCCGAACGCGTCAAGGCTCCGGTGTTCCTCGCCGCCGGCGGCGAGGACCGCATCGCGCCCGTCGAGCACACGCGGGCGATGGAGCGCGCGCTGCGCAAGGCCGGCGTGCCGGTCGAGACGCTCTATTTCAAGAACGAGGGCCACGGCTTCTACACCGACGAGCATCGCCGCGAGTACTACGCGAAGCTGCTGGACTTCCTGTCGCGTCACATCGGCGGCGCGAAGGCGGCCGGCGGCGTGCGCCAGTCCTGGGACGGACACACCGATGAGGACGCGCAGGGTCCGCGCCGCGAGAGACGCCGCGC
>CAMPHE010000036.1 GCA_946885815.1 uncultured Arenimonas sp. | reverse complement strand
GTTGTCGCGACGGCCGAAGCTCATCAGCTGCTCGCGCAGCGACGGATCGGCGCGCCGCGAGGCCGGATCGACCGCTTCGTTCCCGTCGACCAGCTCGACGCCGAGCAGGCCGGCGCCGGCGCGCGCGCGCGCATGGCGTACGAGGCGCGACAGCGTGTCGCGCTCGACGTACAGGTCCGGGTTCACGAACGCGACCCACGGCGCGGAGATCGCGGTCGCGCCCTGGTTGCAGCTCGCGGCGAAGCCCCGGTTGTCGTCGTTCGCGACCAGCGTCAGCCGCGGTTCGCGTTCGGCGATCTTCGCGACGCGCGCGACGGTGTCGTCCGGCGACGCGTTGTCGATCACCACCACGCGGAACACGTCGCGCGCCGAAAGCAGCCGCGTCAGGCACGCCTCGATCGTCGACGCGCTGGCATGCGTGACGACCACCACGCCGATGTCGCTGATGCCGACGCCGTCGGCCTCGAGCGAGACGGTGAGCTGGCTCACGACGCGCCCCGGAGGCGTGCCAGTTCCGCCTCCAGATGCGCGATGTGGGCGGCGGCGGCGCGACCGCGCCGCACCTCGTCGCGATAGTCGGCGTACACGCCTTCGGCCGCGTCGCCGTACAGCGACAGCGCCGGCAGCGCCGCCAGCGCCGCGGCGTCGTGGGCGCAGGCGGCGACGAAATACAGGGGCGGGTATCGCAGGCCGTCGGCGATGCCGTCGGCGCCATGCGTCAGGCGCTGCGCGGTGTCGTCAGCCGGCGCGGCGGCGGTGCCGCCGTCGTCCAGCGCCCACAGCGCCGACTGGAACAGCAGCTTCTGCCCGTAAAGCCGTCGCGCCGCGAAGCGCGGGGCCAGCAGCGCCTCGAATTCATCGCGATACAGTTCCCGCACGTGATGCGGGTTCACCTCGCCGGTGCGGTCGGTGTATTCGTGCCGGTCGGGTGTCGACACCAGCAGCACGCCACCGGGCGCGAGCAGGCGTGCGAAGCCGTCGAGCATCCGCGCCTGCTCCCGCACGTGCTCGAGCGTTTCGAAGCTGGCGATCAGGTCGAACGAGGCGTCGGGCAGCGCGTCGAGCGCGGTGGCGTCGCCGACGTCGAAGCGCAGGCCGTCGAGGCCGTCGTAGCGCGCGCGCGCATGCGCGATCGTGGCCGGATCGACGTCGACACCGAGCACCCGCGCGCCGGCGGCCGCGAGCAGCGCGCTGCCATAGCCCTCGCCACACGCGGCGTCGAGCACGCGCCGGCCGCGCGCCAGCGTCCGCGCGAACGCGTAGCGGTGCCAGTGTTCGTGGGCGATCTCGCGGACGCATTCGGGCGTGAAGCGCTCGCCGGTGAAGGGCAGTACCGGTTCCGACATGTCGCGATTCTAGGCGAACAGGTCGCGCTGCGGTCCTGCGGCGTCCAGCGCCGCCAGCCGCCCGGCGAGCTTTTCGCGGAACGGCCGCAGCGGGTCGTCGAGGATGAAGCGGGCGACGCGCTCGTGGTAGTCGGGCCAGCGCGCCAGCAGCCGGGCGAGCCCGTCGCCGTTCGGCGCCAGCCCCAGCGGCGCGAACGACGCGCCACCGTGATGGACCACGTACGCCGTCGGGCAGAGCACGTTGCGCCAGCCCATCGACGCCGCGCGCAGGCTCAGGTCGTTCTCCTCGCCGTAGCCGGCGCCGAACGTGGCGGCGTCGAAATCGCCGATCGCCCGCAGCGCTTCGCGGCGGACGACCATGCAGAAGCCCACGGCGGTCGGCAGATCGGGGAATTCACGTGGCATCCCGGCCGCGGCGTCGGCGAGCGCGTCGGCGTGTTCGGGCGGCGGGTTGTTCTCGCAGAAACGGGGGAAGGAGCAGATCTCGGCGTTGTTCGACCACGGCGTGGCGGTGGCGATGCGCGGGTCCGACGCGACGCACTCCGCGAGCCGCGCGAGCCAGCCCGGCGTGGTCACGGTGTCGGAATTGAGCAGCACGACGTCGGCGTCGCCGGTCTCGGCGAAGGCGGCGTTGCAGTTCGCCGGGAAGCCGAGATTGCGCTCGCGGCGGACGACGCGCGCAGCCAGGGCCGTGCGCGATGCCCACGACGCGAGCATCGGCGCGATCCGGGGGTCGGAACTCGCGTCGTCGGCGACCAGCACCGGGGCGCCGGCAGGCAGCGTGCGGTCGAGCGACGCGAGGCAGGCGTCGAGTGCTTCGAGCGCGTTGTGGACCGGGACGATGACGGTGGGGAGCGAGGTCATGCGGGCGGCGCTTCGGGGGCTGCGGGCGGCCCTCCTGCGGGGCCCTGCCAGCGGTGCGCCAGCGCGACCACCCCGAACTCGCGCGACTCTCCGCGTACGGTCACTTCGCGCTCGACCTGGTCGAACAGCCGCAGGCCTTCGGCATCCAGCGCGATCGTGCGCAGGCGGTAGGCGCCCGGCAGCATCGGCAGCGACGGGAAGTCGACGACGAACCGGAACCGGCCGCCGCCGAGCGGCTCGGCGGCGACTCCGTCGATTTCGGAACTGGTGCCGTAAACCGGGGTGCCGTCGGCCTTCAGCCAGCCCACCATCGCCACCGGCGCCCGGCCGTCGCGGGCGTGGAGGACGATCTCGTGGCGCAGCGAGGCGCCGCGGGAAACGACCAGCGCCGCCGCAGGAGCGGCTTCAGCCGCGACGGGCTCGGGGACCTGCGGGGAAAGCGGCGTGGTCGCGGCTGAAGCCGCTGCTACGGGCGGGCGTTCCGTGGTGGTCGTCGACTCGATCGCCACTTCCGGTCGCCCGGCCGTCGCGGGCGATTCGCTCGCCAGCGCGCGCGCCTCCTGGGCGGCGAGGTAGCGCTGCGTCACGTCGTACACGTCGCCGGCGGCGGCGACGCGGCCGCCGTCGAGCCAGATCGCCTGCCGGCACAGCTTGCGCACGTGGTACATCGAATGCGACACGAGCAGCAGCGTACCGCCGCCGGCGAGGTAGTCGTCGAGCCAGCGGATGCACTTGCGCTGGAAGTTCTCGTCGCCGACCGCCAGCACCTCGTCGGTGATCAGCAGGTCGGGCCGCACGGCGGCGATCGTCGCGAAGCCGAGCCGCACGACCATGCCCGACGAGTAATGCTTCACCGGCTCGTCGAGGTACGCGCCGATGTCGGCGAACGCCTCGATCTCCGGCAGCTTCGCCGCCAGCGTCGCGGCGTCGAGGCCGTACAGCGCCGCGGTCATCCGCACGTTCGCGCGACCGCTGAGTTCGGGATGGAACCCGGCGCCGAGTTCCAGCAGCGCGCCGACGCGGCCGCGCGTGGTGACCTTGCCCGCGCTGGGCGTCAGCACGCCGGTGACCAGCTTGAGCAGTGTCGACTTGCCGGCGCCGTTCTCGCCGACGATCGCCAGCGATTCGCCGGGGCGCACGGTGAACGACACCTCCTCGAGCACACTGGCGACGCGACGCGGCGCGCGTCCGCGAACGACGTCCCACAGCGCCGCCATGCGGTCGCCGCGATGCCCCAGCACCGGATAGCGCTTGCACAGGCCGCGCGCTTCGACCAGCGGCGGGCTCACAGAAAATCCTCCAGATGGCTGCGGCCGCGGCGCAGCAGCCACGTCGCCAGCGTCAACAGCGCGATGCCGCCCATCGCGCTCGCCGCGAGCGCGGGCCAGGCCACCGGGGCGTCGGCGAGTGCTGCGCGCAGCGCTTCGATCGGCGGCGCCAGCGGGTTGTACGCGAGCCAGCGCGCCGCGGCCGGCGGCAGCGCGTCGCGCGCGTAAAGGACCGGCGTGAGGAAGAAACCGAGCATCAGCAGGTGGCCGATCACCGCGGCGATGTCGCGCAGGAACACCTGCAGCACCGCCAGCAGCCGCGCGCACGCGAGCCCGTACAGCGCGACCACGCCGAGCGCGAGCGCGACCACCGGCAGGCCGCGCGGCGACAGCGCCACGCCCGACACCCACAGCACGAACAGCACCGCGGCGAAGCCGGCCGCTTCCACCACCACCGCGCCGGCGACGCGCGTGTCGATGTACAGGCCGTGCGGCACCGCCACCTTGCCGATCAGCGCGGCGTTGTCGGTGAGCGCGGTGACGCCGCGGCTGGTCGCGGTCGCGAACAGGTTCCACGGCCACAGCCCGAGCGCGAGGAAGGCGGCATACGGCCACTGCCCGTCGCCGGCGCGGGCCGGCAGGATCTGCCCGAACACCCACGCCAGCACCAGCAGCTGCAGCACCGGCAGCAGCAGCAGCCACGCGGCGCCGAGCAGGCTGCCGCGCCAGCGTTCCTCGAGTTCGCGCCGCAGCAGTTCGCGGAAGACGGCGCGCGTCGCCGGCAGCATGTCGGCCCGGTCAGTCCCGCGGCGGCGCGCGCAGCGGATCCAGCGCGCGGAAGCGCTCGCCGTATTCGTCGGTCAGACGGCGGGCTTCGTTGGGGTCGCGGATCACGGTGGGCGTGACCAGGATGATCACTTCCGAGCGCTTCGACTCGTCGCGCTTCGTGCCGAACAGCGCGCCGAGCACCGGAATCCGGCTCAGTCCCGGCACGCCGGCGCTGCCCTCGGTCGTGCTGTCGATGATCCGGCCGGCGAGCAGCACCGTCTCGCCGCTCTTCACCGCCGCTTCGGTGGAGAGATTCCGCGAATTGATCGGCAGATTGCCGTCGGGATCGTTCGGCAGCGGCGCGCCGGCGGAGCTGACTTCCTGCTCGATCTCCATGAACACCGTGCCGTCGCGGCTGATCCGCGGCTTCACCGTCATGATGACGCCGGTGTCGAGGTACTGCACGTTGGTGTAGGTGCCGTCGGGCGTGTTGCCGCCGCTGATCGGATTGAAGCTCGTGCTGCGCACCGGGATCTTGGTGCCGACGTCCAGCGTCGCTTCGGCGTTGTTGCGCACGACCACCGACGGCGTCGAGAGGATGCGCACGTTGGTGACGGTGTCGAGCGCGCTCACCACCGCGGCACCGTTGCGGCCGAGGAACGTCCAGCCGATGCCGTCGCCGGTGATGCTGCCGGCGATGTCGCCCCAGATGCTGCGGCCGGCGGCATTGGGCAGGTCGGCGACCTCCTGGACCGCGTTCTCGAAGAACCAGCTGACGCCGTACTTGAGCTTGCCGTCGAGATCGACCTCCACCACCTGCGCCTCGATGTGCACCTGCAGCGGCATCGTGTCGAGCCGCTCGATCGTGCGGCGGATCGATTCCCACTGCATCGGCGTCGCGCGCACCAGCAGGGCATTGGATTCCTCGACCGCGCTGATCGACACGTCGTCGCTGTCGCCGATCGCGATCCCGCCGCCGCTGGCCGCGGACGCCCGGTTCATCGCGTCCTGGGCGCGCGCCTTCGGCTCGGCGGCGTCCGGTGCCGGCGTGTCGGTCGAACGCATCTGCACCGGTTCCAGCCCCGGCATCAGCGACGGGCCCGCGTCGTAGCCTTCGTCGTAGGACGACGACGAACCGCCGCCGAACACCTGGCTCAGCTGCTCGGCGAGGTCGGGCGCCTTCATGTACAGCACTTCGTACGTGTACAGCCGCGGCGCCTCGCCGCCACCGGCGTCGAGCCGCTCGATCCATTCGCCGACCTTGCGCAGGTACGCCGGCTGCGGCGTGATCACCATCACCGCGTTCTGGCCCTGCAGCGGCATGAACCGGAACATCCCGGCGAGCGGCGTCTCGCCGCTCTCGCCGAACACGTTCTCCAGTTCGCCGACGACGGCCTCGGCTTCCGCCGACAGCAGCGGAAACACGCCGACCGACATGCCGGACAGCCAGTCGACGTCGAAGATCTCGACGGTGCGCAGGTAGTTGCCCAGTTCGGCGCTGGTGCCGGCGAGCGTGATGATGTTGCGCGCGTTGTCGACGCTGACGACCGCGTTCGGTCGCGCGTACGGCTCCAGGATCTTCTTCATCTCCGTCGCCGAGACGTAGCGCAGCGGCACCGCACGCACCTCGTAGCCGCGCGCGCCGGCGACCCCGCCGGTGCGCGGTGACAGGTTGCCCGGGATCGCCTGTTCGGACGGCAGTACGTTGTAGCGGCCGTCGGCCCAGACCAGCCGCGCGTTGTTCCAGCCCAGCACCATCTCCAGCAGGCTCAGCGCCTGCGCGGCGTTCACCGGCCGCGGCGTCGCCAGCGTCACCTGGCCCTGCACGCCGGGCGCGATCACGTAGTTCTGCTGCAGCAGGTCGCCGAGGATGGCCTTCACCACCGCGTGAAGCGATTCGCCGTCGAAGTTGAACGTCGCCTCGCCGGGCGCGTCGGCGGCGGGCGCGGGCGCGGCGGCGGCGCCCCGGTCGATCACCACGCCGGTGCCGGGCGTGATCACCGGCCGCGGCAGGTCGACGGGCGCGGTGGCGATGCCTTCGGCATCGGTGCCGGTGTCGGGCGACATGCCGACCACGGCCGCGCGGTCGGCCGCGAGCGGATCGGCACCGCGCTTCACCACCGGCCCCGGCACGGTGGCGCAGCCGGCCAGCAGCACCGCGAGCATCGCGCCGAAAACCGGCGCCGGATTGCGGAAATTCTTCATCGGGTCACTGTACCTGTTTGTTCCTTTCCAACGCCGCGCGTTCCTCGGCGCCTTCCTGCGCCCGCATCGCGCGACGCGCTTCGATCCGGCGACGGATCGCTTCGACCTGCTGTTCCGGGGTGAGTTCCGCGCGGGGTTCGTCTTCGAACGTCGCCGGCAGGGCCGGCAGCGCCGGCGCGGGCGTCGCGGCCGGGTCCGTCGTCACGGCCGGGGGCGCCGTCGCGTTCCCCGGGGCGGCGGCGACCGGCGCCGGAACGGCCGGCTCCGCCGGCATCGGCGCGCCGGTACCGTCGAACACGCGCAGGTCCAGCGTGCGCTGGCCCATCGGGCCTTCGAACAGCGCGCGGCGCGGCTGCAGGTCGACCAGCCGCCAGCTCGTGCCTTCGATGACCTCGCCGACGCGCACGCGGCGCGGCACCGGATCGTCCTTGTTCTGCACGATCGCCAGGCGCGTGTCGCCGGCGATCAGCACGCTGGTGAGCGTCGCTTCCAGCGGGGCTTCGGCCGGGCCCTCGGCCGCGGCCGCGATGACGGACGGCCGGCGGTCGGGGCTCAGCAGCGGCCGCTGCCCGACCTCGGCGTAGTCGCCGAGCGGCCCGAGCCGCGGCGCCAGTTCGACCAGGGTCACCTGCGGGATCGGGGGCGCGAGCGCGGCATTGGGCGGATGCGGCCCGACGCGCCCGCCGAGCCCGGCGAAACCGAGCACGAGCAGGCCGAGGGCCCACAGCGCGAGCGCCGCGAGCAGCGCGCCGGACGGTCGCAGGAAGTCAGCCACCCGCGGGAACCTCCGCGGCCGTCTTGAGATAGCCGTACAGGTCGAAGCCGACGTCGAGCAGGCCGCCTTCCTGGCCGGTGCCCAGGTACGTGCGCCGCGACAGGATGTCGAGGTTGTCGACGAACAGCTGCGGGCTGCCGTTCTCCAGCGCATGCAGCACCGCGCCCAGTTCGGGCATCGCGCAGCGCATGCCGACGCGCACCGTGGCGCGCACGAACGGTTCGTCGGTCGTCGCTTCGCTGGGCGTGCGTGCCGTGATCTGGCACGCCGCCGGATTCGGGCTGGCGCCCTGCACGACGGCCTCCAGCCGCTGCACCAGCGCCGCGGTCGCGAGCTGGCGATTGGTCTCCTGCAGGAACCCGGGGTTGCCCGCCTCGAACGCGCGCACGCGCGCCAGTTCGGCTTCCAGCTGCGGCTTCTGCGCGATCTCCATCCGCAGCGTCAGCTCCTCCATCCGCAGCGCGGTGATCTCGTCGCCCATGCGCAGCATCGGCGCGGTGAACCACCAGTGCACGGCCACCAGATAGACCAGTCCGGCGGCGATCGCGAGGCCTGCGAACACGGCGACGGGGGACGGCGACGACTTCATCGGCGCAGCTCCGGTGCGGCCAGCGGCACCGACGAGGCCGCCGGCGGCGGCGGCGCGGGACCCACCTCGGCCGTCAGCGTGAAGCGGTCGCGGCCCGTGCGCGGATCCGCCTGCACCGCGCCCGACAGCGCCGGCCCGCGCAGCACCGGCGATTCCTGCAGCAGGCCGACCAGCGCCGGCGCAGCGCGGCTCTGGCCGACGACGACGAGCTTGCCCTCGTTGATCGCGAGCTTGTCGAGCGAGGTGTCGTCGGGGATCCGCCGTGTCATGTCGGCGAGCACCTCGAGCATCGTCGGGCGCTCGGCGCGGCGCGTCGCGAGGAAATTCGCGGCGGCGGCCGACGTCTCGAGCTGGTTGCGGACGATGCGCGCCTGGCGCGCCGCGTCGTTGGCGGCGGCGACGTCGCGCTTGAATGCCTCCAGCCGCTGCGCGCGGTTGTGCAGCGCCATCGCCAGCGCGCCGAACAGGCAGACGACGGCGACCGCCGCGAGCGCCGCGTTCAGCCGCGCGGCCGGATCGCGACGCCGCGCGTGGCCGCTCGCCGACAGCAGGTCGAGGCCGTGCCGGGTGCCGTCGGGCTCGACCACGTCGATGCCGGCCAGCCCCTCGCCCAGCGCGCCCAGCGTCTGCAGTTCCGCCTCCAGGCGCGTGCGCGGCAGCACCCACAGTTCCACCTGCATCTGCTGCGAAGCCGGATCGCGCGACAGCACGCGCCCCTGGTAGCTCACCTGGTCCACAGTGAACGGCGTCTGCCGGTCGAGCTCGAACGCGAGCACCTCGCGCAGGCGCGGCTCGGCGGCGATGGGCAGCGGCAATACCCGCCGCAGCACCTGCGACGATGGCAGCAGCAGCCAGCGTGCGGCGCCGCTCTGCGCCGCGCGCGCGGCGGCCGCGGCCAGCAGTTCGGCGTCGCCCAGCGGCAGATGACCGAGCACCAGGTCGGCGCGCGGACGGCCGGCGATCAGTTCCACCTCGTCGCCGTGGCGCAGCAGGTACAGCCGCTGCGCGTCGCCGTCGAGCAGCGCGCGCCAGCGCGCCGGCAGCAGCGAACGCAGCGCCCGCCCCGCTTCCGCCAGCCACGCCGGCAGCGGGCTGCGCGCGAGGCGCAGCGTCAAGGGATCGATCAGGGTGGCGAAGCGATCGGCAGCAGGCATCAGTCGGGTTCTCCCACCCGCCAGGCCAGCGGTGCATAGAGCTGGCCGAACCCGGAACCGGCGCCGATGCGCACGGTGGCGGTGATGTCGACCTGCAGGCCATCCGGGCGGGTGGCGCGGCTGGCGACACTATACGTGCCGGACCCGGCAGCGGCGAGGGCGCTGCCGTCCGGTCCGACCGGCACCGGCAGGCCCGGTGCCCAGGCTTCGCGGGCGACGATGATCGCCTCGACCTGCTCCGGCGCCAGGCCCATCGCCGCGAGCACCACGCGCGACGCATACGCCGGCTCCGGCGCCGGCGCGGCGGTGAACACCGTCACATGCGGCACCAGCAGGCGGTAGGTCGCCAGATCCATGCCGAGCAGCTGCTGCAGTTCCGACAGCGTCGTGAACGGCTGGTCCTTCGCGCCGTACGGCAGGCCCGCGGCCTCGTAGTCGCGGTCCTCGGCGCCGGCCGGCATCGCGACGAGCACATCGGCGTCGCGCCAGTCCTGGATGGCGCCGGCGAGCTGGTCGGCGCGCGCGGGCTCGACCCCGAGCACCACCATCAGCCGGGCCAGCTGCACCGGCTCGGCCGCGTTCAGGTCGAACTTGCCGGCCTCGTCGAGTACCGCGATCCGCAACGCCCAGCCTTCGAACGCCATCTCGTTGGCGCGGCCGTCGGGCACCCAGCGCGCGGCCGGATCGGCGGCCGCCATCCGGAACGCCGCCAGCTCGATGCCGGCCTCGGCGGCGTGCCGCCCGGCTACCTGCGTCCGCAGCGCACTGCCCTGCAGCGCCTCGGTGCGGGCGGTGAGCGCGAACACCGCGATCAGGCCGGACAACAGCACGAGCAGCCACAGCACGAGCAGCAGCGCGGCACCGCGGGCGGCGGACGCGTTCACTGCTGCGCCCCGTCGGGGTCGGGATCCGCGTCCAGCGGCGTCGGCGCGACCGCAGCCCCGAGCCGCGGCGCGGCGACGAATTCGGGCCACGGCGCGGCGGCGTCGAGCAGCCGCAGGCGCAGCCGCACGAGACGCGGGAGCTGGCCCGGCGTGTCCCAGTCGGCCGTCCACGCGCCCGGCTCGCCGTCCTCGCCGAGGGTGCGCATCTCGAAGGCGCCCTCGGCGATGCCGGTGAGCAGCACCTCCGGTTCACGCTCGGGGTCGATCGCGCCATCGGGCGTCAGCAGCTGGTGGTCGAACTCCAGCTGCAGCCCGCCGCCCTCGGCACGGGCGAGGCGGAAGCGCTGCACGTACGGGCCGCCGCGCGACAGGTAACCGGGCATCGGCGCGGCGAACGCGATACCGCCGTCGCCGGCCGCGAACACCGTCGCCTCGCCGGTGCCTTCGTCGAACTCGATCGGCTGCGTCATCGCGCCGTCGATCTGC
>CAMPHE010000035.1 GCA_946885815.1 uncultured Arenimonas sp. | reverse complement strand
CGACAGGATCAGGTGTTCGACCCAGCTCGGGCGATACGGCACCGCGAGCAGCGGCATTCCGGCCTGCTGCGGCGTGCGGCTGCCCTTGCGCGAATTGCAGGCGCAGCAGGCGCAGACCACGTTCTCCCAGACGTCGCGGCCGCCTTTCGATACCGGCAGCACGTGGTCGCGCGTCAGCGCATGCCGCGGGAACTCGTCGCCGCAATACATGCACAGGTTCGCGTCGCGCGCGAAGAGGGCCGTATTGCTCAGCGCCGGCGAGGGATCGAGCGCCTTGGCATGCGCGTGTCCGCGCGCGGCGACGATCGGATGCAGCTCGACGAAGCTGCGCAGGCCGCTGGCGCGATTGGTACCGCCATGCACGGTGAGGCAGGGATCGCCGAGCGTCCACGCCACCGCATCGCGGACATAGAGGCAGACGGCGTCCTGCCAGTGCATCCAGTCGAGGATGCGACCGTGCGCGTCGAGCGACAGCACGCGGGGCAGCGGCGCTTCACGCAGGGGTGCGGGCCCGGCCGGGGGCGAGAAGTTCCCGGTGGCCACCAGACTCGTATGCGTCGGCGGTGTGCCCATGTGGTCACGAGCATACGCCTTGCGCGAGCCAGTTCAAGCGCCGCGCGGCGCTAGAATCGAAGCCCCCGAACGGCGAGGCACCCCATGCGCGGCCTGTATCCCGAGATCGAACCCTTCGACACCGGCGTGCTCGCGGTGGACGATCGCCACCGCCTCTACTACGAGCAGTGCGGCAATCCCGACGGCAAGCCGGTGGTGATGCTGCACGGCGGGCCTGGCGCCGGATGCGGCGCGAAGATGCGCCGGTTCCACGACCCGGAGCGCTACCGGATCATCCTGTTCGACCAGCGCGGCGCCGGCCGCTCGACGCCGCATGCCGACCTCGTCGGCAACACGACCTGGGATCTCGTCGCCGACATCGAGAAGCTGCGCGAGGCGCTGCGCATCGATCGCTGGCAGGTCTTCGGCGGCAGCTGGGGTTCGACGCTCGCGCTGGCGTACGCGCAGGCGCATCCGGGCGTCGTCACCGAACTGGTGCTGCGCGGCATTTTCATGCTGCGCCGCTGGGAACTGGAATGGTTCTACCAGCAGGGCTGCTCGCGGCTGTTTCCCGACGCGTGGGAGAAATACCTCGAGCCGATCCCGGACGTGGAGCGCCACGACCTGATGAGCGCGTACCACCGGCGCCTGACGTCGCCCGACGAGGCGGTGCGCCTCGCCGCGGCGCGCGCGTGGTCGGTGTGGGAGGCGAGCACCAGCTTCCTGCGGCAGGACGAGGCCTTCATCCGCGGCCACGAGGATCCGCATTTCGCGTTGAGCTTCGCGCGCATCGAATGCCACTACTTCGTGCACGGCGGCTTCTTCGACGTCGACGACCAGCTGCTGCGCGACGCGCACCGGCTGAAGGGCATCCCGGGCGTGATCGCGCACGGCCGCTACGACGTGGTCTGTCCCGCGCAGAACGCGTGGGACCTGCACAAGGCGTGGCCCGGTTCGACGCTCGAGTACGCACCGCTGTCGGGTCACTCGGCGTTCGAGCAGGAACTCACCGACATCCTGGTCCGCGCCACCGACGGATTCCGCTGACTCAGGCGGGCGAACCGTCGGGATCGCGGTCGAGGAGCCAGAGGCCGGCCCACAGTTTCGGGTCCATCGCGTAGCCTTCGGCCATCTTCGCGGCGAGCCAGCGCGGGGCGTCGTCGACGGGGATTTCGTGGACGGTGATGTCCTCGCTGTCGTCGCCGCCCCCGGCGTGCACGCGGGTGAGTCCCCGGGCGCGGACGAAGGCGATGAGTTCGTTGCTCATCCCCGAGCTGGTCGGGCCGACCATCAGCACCTTCACTTCGTCGGCGCGCCAGCCGGTTTCCTCGAGCAGTTCGCGACGCGCGGCTTCCTCGAACGTGTCGTCGTCGCGGGTGTCCCCCACGAGCCCGGCGGGCAGTTCGATCGTGCGACCGTCCACCGGCACCCGGAACTGTTCGACGAACAGCAGCCTGCGCTCCGGCGTGACCGCCAGAACCAGCACCGCGTGGCCACCGGTGGTGCGTTCGGCGAATTCCCACGTGCCGCGCGTCACCAGCCGCAGGTACTTGCCTTCGCACATCGTTTCGGTCCGCTCGTCCATGCACGCATGCTAGCGCGTCACGCGGAGAGCATCCGCCGGCGCGTCATCGGTCCGAAGCGCAGTTCCTCGCACAGTGCGGTCAGCGCGGCGTCGTCGCGGGCGCCGCGCTCGGCGGTGCCCAGGTCGGCCGGCAGCGGCACGCCGACTTCGATCGTCGCGAGCCGGCGCGAAAGCAGCGCAGTCTCGCGGTGCTCGTGCAGGCGGCGGCCGTGCTGCGCGCTGCCGCGCAGGCTCAGGTAGGCGACTTCCGGAAGCCGCGCCAGCAGTCCGTCGAGACTGTCGAAATGCGCGAGCAGGGTCGCCGCGGTCTTCGCGCCGATGCCGGGGACGCCGGGGATGTTGTCGATCGCGTCGCCGGTGAGCCCGAGGAAATCGGCGACCTGGTGCGCGTGCACGCCGTAGCGCGCCTTGACGCCGTCGGCCCGCCAGCGCTCGCCGCGTGCGTAATCCCACTGCTCGTCGTCGCCGAGCAGCAGCTGCGACAGGTCCTTGTCGGCCGAGACGATCACGCCGCGGTGGCCGGCGCGGCGCACCTGCGCGAGGGCGGAGCCGATCAGGTCGTCGGCTTCGTAGCGCGCATCGGCCAGCACCGGCAGGCCGAGGGCGCGGCAGAAGCGCTGGCAGTGCGCGAACTGCCGCTTCAGTTCCACCGGCGCGGCGTCGCGGTTCGCCTTGTAGGGCGGGTAGATCTCGTTGCGGAAGCAGCTGTCGAGGGATTCGTCGAACGCGACGACGATGCGTTCCGGCCGCTGCCGTTCCAGCAGTTCGAGCACGAAGCGCGCGAAGCCGTGCACGGCGTTCACCGGATGGCCTTCGCGGTCGACGAGCTCGAGCGGCATCGAATGCCACGCCCGGAACACGTAGAGGCTGGCGTCGACCAGGTGGACCGGCGAGGTCACGGCGTCCAGTCGGAAAGCAGGTCGCGCGGATCGGGACGCAGCCGCTCCGGAGCCTCGCCGGTGGCGGTGCCGATGTGGATGAATCCGAGCACCCGCTCCTGCGGGTCCAGGCCGAGGCGGGCCGTGACCACCGGGTCGTACGCCGGCCAGCCGGTGAGCCACTGCGCGCCGAAGCCCAGCGCCTGGGCCGCCTGCAGCAGCGCGAAACACACCGCGCCGCCCGACAGCAGCTGTTCCTGCACGGGCACCTTGTGCTCCGCGTGCGGCCGCGCGATCACGGCGACGATGACCGGCGCGAACCCGAAACGCATCCGGTCCTTTTCGACGACCGCGTCGGGCGCGGCCGGGTCGCGCTCGCGGGCGCGGGCGGCCAGCCGTTCGCCGAGCACGTGCCGCGCCTCGCCGGCGATGCGCAGGAACCGCCACGGCACGAGCTTGCCGTGGTCGGGCACGCGCACCGCCTCTTCGAGCATCGCCAGGAGCTGTTCGTCGTCGGGGCCGGGAGCGGCCAGCAGGCGCGATGGAACCGAGCGCCGCCGGCGCAGGAAAGCGAGTTCGTCCATCGCGCCAGCGTACCATTCACGCGTCGCCGACCCCCGCCGATCGGATTATGGGAGCGGGGTCACAGAACTCCGTGCAAGACTGCCGGAAACTCTCCGACACAGCGCGTAATCCAATCCCCCCGGACGTGCCCGAGCCATGAGCGACACCCACCTCCAGAGCGCCGACACCCGCCACCTCGCGAGCACTCGCGAACTGCTGGCCGGCATGCGCCGGCGCAGCACCGAGCACCTGCAGGGCGTGCTGGCGCGGGTGTTCGCGCGAGCCGACGACTGGCTGTTCGACATGGCCAAGAAGGACGGCGTGCCCGACGGCTCGCCGCACCTGTACGCGATGCGGGCGCTGCGCACCTCGCGCGCGCCGATCGAACGCGGCTTCCGCCAGTTCCTCGACCGCCAGTTCGGCGACCTGGAGCGCCGCACCCGCACCGACGTCGCCGGCGACGTGACCGAGCTCAAGCTCGTCGAGGAGGCCGAACTCGAACAGCAGCTGGCGACGACGCTGATCGCCGAGGCGATCGTGCGCGTCCACGGCAGCGCGCTGGAGGAACTCGGTGCGCGCATGGCGCAGATGTTCGGCGTGCCGGTACTGGACGTCGACCAGAATCCGCTGAGCCCGCACGGGCTGGCGGTGGCCATCCGCGAGGCGCACGAAGGCGTCGATGTCCCGCCCGACGTCCGGATGGTCCTCTTCAAGTACTACGAGCGCGAACTCATCCACGACCTGCGCGAACTGCTGGTCGACCTCAACGGCCGCCTCGCCGCCGCCGGGTTCCACGCCCCGCAGGCGGTTTCGGCGCCGCCGCCGAGCCCGGTCGCGGGCGCGCCGGCCGGTTTCGCCAGCGCGGCCTCCGACTACGGCCAGCCGAGCGGTGCCGGCGCCCAGTTCGCCGGGCAGCCGAACACCGAGGACCGCGCGGTGTTCGACGCGCTGCTGCAGCTGCTGCATGCGTGGCGCCCCGACCACGACACGTCGACCGCCGGCAGCGGTCGCTCCGCCGCCCCGGGCGCGCCGCAGGGCGGGCGCCAGACCGGCCGCGGCGGGCAGCGGCCGCTGGTCGCCGACGAGATGCTCTCGGTGCTGTCGCTGATGCAGAGCGCGGTGCCCGAAGCGGTCACCGAAGCGATGCAGCGGCCCGAGGTATCGCTCGCCGCGCTGCTGAAGAACGAGGTGCTGCGCAGCGCCAGCCGCATCGGCCTGCCGCCCGAGAAGGTGAGCATCAGCCAGGACGACGAGGACGCGGTCGACCTGGTCGGCATGCTGTTCGACGTGATGTTCGACGAACGCGATTTCCAGCAGAACGCGCGCGACATGATCTCGCGGCTGGTGGTGCCGTTCGTCAAGGCGGCGGTGATGGACCGCCGCATGTTCCTCTACAAGACCCACCCCGCGCGGCGCCTGCTGAACTCGCTGGCCGAGGCGGTGGAGGGCAACCGCGGCGACGGCCCGCAGGAGCGCGAGCTGCTGCAGAAGGCCGAGAGCACCGTCGACCGGCTGATCGCCGAGTTCAACGAGGACATCGCGATCTTCGAGACGCTGGAGCAGGAGCTGCGCGCGTTCCTCGAGCAGCACCGCCGCCGCGTCGAGCTCGCCGAGCGTCGTGCCGCGGAAGCGCAGCGCGGCCAGGAGCGGCTGGAGCAGGCGCGCGTGCTGGCCTCGCACGAGCTCGAGAAGCGCACCCCCGGGCTGTCACCGCCGCCGGCGATGCAGGACTTCCTCGGCCGCTGCTGGACGCACCACCTGTCGATGATCGCGCTGCGCGAAGGTCCGGAAAGCGCGTCGTGGCAGTCGGCGCTGACGGTCGCCGACCGGATGCTGGCGCTGCTGCCGCGCGACGGCGTACCGGCTCCGGCCGTCGGCCCCGCGCTGCAGGCCCTGCGCGAACCGGTCGAGACCGTGCTCGCCAGTTCCGGCATCACCGGCGAAGCCGCCAACGAGATGATGCAGGCGATCGGCGAGGGGATCGACGATCTCGTCCGTGGTCGCGAGCCGGCGCCGGTGGCCGCGCCGCACGCGACGGAGAACATCGTCCCGATGCCGGAGCGTCCGCAATCCGCGGCCGCCGCGCTCGCGGAGCTGCTGAAGCCGAAACTCGAGGTGGTCGGCGGCAAGGCCGCGCTCGATGTCAGCCCCGACGACGTCGAGCAGCTGCGCGCGCTGAAGATCGGCACGTGGATCCACATCGCGGGCGAGGACGGCAAGCACCATCCGGTGAAGCTGTCGTGGGTCAGCCCGATCTCGTCGCGCCTGATGTTCGTCAACCGCCGCGGCGTGCGCGTGCTCGTCGCGTCGGTGGAAGAACTGGCGGCGATGAAGCAGGAAGGCAACCTGCTGCTGCGCGACCAGGACAACGTGTTCGACCAGGTCCTGCACCGCGTGATGGGCAAGCTGCGCACCGACCTCGGCTGACGCCCCTGCCGCCCCCGCGGCGCTTCCGGTAGCATCGGGCCCGGTTCTCCGGGGAGCGGCGTCGCATGGCTGTCAGCATCGTGTTGATCCGCGAGACCGCGCCGGGCGAACGGCGCGTGGCGATGACGCCGGAAACCGCGAAGAAGCTGACCGGGCTCGGCGCGACGATCGTGCTCGAGCGCGGTGCCGGCGCCGCCGCCTACTTCGCCGACGACGCCTACGCCGGTGCGCGCATCGTCGACGATGCCGCGACCGCGCTCGCCGCCGCGGACGTGCTGGTCTGCGTACAGCCGCCGGCGAACGATGCGTTCGCGACGATGAAGCCGGGCGCGGTCGTCGTCGGCCTGCTGGCACCGCATGCCGATCCGGCCCGGGTGCCGGCGCTCGCCGCCGCCGGCCTCACCGCGTTCTCGCTCGAACGGCTGCCGCGCACGACGCGCGCGCAGGCGATGGACGTGCTCAGCTCGCAGGCGGGCATGGCCGGCTACAAGGCCGTTCTGATCGCCGCGCAGCTGGCGCCGCGCTATTTCCCGATGCTCACCACCGCCGCCGGCACGATCCGGCCCTCGAAAGTGCTCGTGGTCGGCGCCGGTGTCGCGGGCCTGCAGGCGATCGCGACGGCGCGACGCCTCGGCGCGCAGGTGGAAGGCTTCGACGTGCGGCCCGAGACGCGCGAACAGATCGAATCGCTCGGCGGCAGGTTCCTCGACCTCGGCGTCAGCGCGGTGGGCGAGGGCGGCTACGCGCGCCCGCTGACCGACGACGAACGCGCCGAACAGCAGCGGCGTCTCGCCGAACACCTGAAGGGCATCGACGTGATCGTGACCACCGCCGCCGTGCCGGGCCGTCCGGCGCCGAAGATCATCACCGCGGCGATGGTGGCCGGGATGCGCCCCGGCAGCGTGATCGTCGACCTCGCCGCCGAGACCGGCGGCAACTGCGAGGTCACGCGCCCCGGCGAGACCCACGTGCACGACGGCGTGACGGTGGCGGGTCCGCTCGACCTCGCCAGCCTGGGCGCGGTGCATGCCAGCGAGATGTACGCCCGCAACGTGTTCAACTTCCTCGCGCTGTCGCTCAAGGACGGCGCGCTCGCGTTCGATTTCGACGACGAACTGGTCGCGAAGACCTGCCTCGTGCGGGACGGCGCCGTCCCCGCCTGAATCAGGGTTCCGGATCCGGCTCGGCGACGATGCCCGGGCCGCCCGCTTCGAGCCACGCGCGTCGTGCTTCGGGAGAAAGCGCCCGCCAGCGCGCCTGCAGCGCTTCGCGTTCGGCCTCGGGAAGGCGCTGCAGCGCGACGAAGCTCGCGCGCATCGTCGCCTTCAGTGCCGGCGGCATCTCGCGGAAATTGCGCGCGCCGGCGCGCAGCCGCTCGCGCTCGGCCGGGTCGAGGGCGAGCCAGCGGTCGTGTCGCTGCAGCCGGTGCAGCACGCGGACGCGCTTGGCCGGCGGCATCGCTTCCCAGCGGTCGCGCAGGCGTTCCAGTCGCTGCTGGCGGTCCGGCGACAGGTCGGCCCAGCGTGGCACGTCGGCCGGCGGCGGACCGAACAGGCGGCGATGGTGATGGTGGCGATGGTCCTCCCCGTCGTGCGCGTGGCGCCGCGGGCGGTCGTCGGTCGGCGTCGCCGGCGCCGGCCAGGCCGAACCGGCGAAGCTCGCCGCCAGCAGCAGCGCCACGAGGCGCATCGTGACCGTCATGGCACCACTCCCGACGTCGTCGCGACCGGCGCGTCGGCGAGCCACGCGTAGATGTCCGGATCCTCGGCGTCGAGCAGCCGTTCGACCTCGTCGGGCAGTGCCGGGTCCAGTGCCGGCGCGGCGGCCTCGTCGGGCACGGGTGCGACCGCGACCGTCGTGCCGCCGGGCGAGGACACGGGCGACGGGATCCCGATCGCGAAAGCGAACGCGAGCGCCGCCGCCGCGCCGACGGGAACCGCGAAACGCCACGCCGGCGGCGCCGCGCGCGGCTGCTGCGCGAGCCGACGGGCCGCGTGCAGCCGGCCCGCCGCCGCCGGATCGACGCGCTCGGCGGCGCGCGCGAACAGCGCGCGGGCGCGCGCGGGGCCTTCGTTCGGGTCGTGGCTCATCGCCAGTCCTCCAGTTGGATGCGCAGGGCGGCCATCGCCCGCGACAGATGCGTTTTCACCGAGCCTTCGGAACAGCCCATCGCCGCGGCGGTGTCGGCGACGTCGAGACCCTGCAGTTCGCGGAGCAGGTAGGCCTCGCGCTGGCGCCGCGGCAGCGTGCGCAGCGCGCGGCGCAGCGCCCGCCACGCTTCGTCGTCGGCCAGTCTCGCCGAGGGATCCTGGCCGGGATCGGGCAGCGCCTGCAGCGGGTCCTCGTCGCGGTCGTCGGCCCGGCCGAGCACCGCCATCACGCCGCGTCGGACGGTCGCGCGCCGGTGCCGGTCGGTGACCGCGCGGCGCAGGATGCTCCAGAACAGCGGCGTCCATTCGCTTTCCGGCCGGTCGCGATACGCGACGAAGCGGATCATCGCGTCCTGCACGGTGTCGAGCGCGTCCTCGCGATGCCCGAGCGACAGCTCCGCCATCCGGAACGCCCGGCGCTCGACATCGGCGAGGAACGTGTCCAGCGCGCGCGACGCCGGACGATCCGGTGGGGCGGCATCGAAGGGCATCACGGCGTCGCGGGCGGGAAGCGGGGCATGGCTCGTTATAGCGCGGCATGGGTGCACCGACTCGAACGCGGCCGCGGCGGGGCGGTTGACCTGCCGCCCCCGGCATTCATCCCGCGGTTATGATGCGGCGGTCGCGCACCGCGCGGGAGGGGACATGGACGGCTTCGTCGCGCTGTACATCTTCATGCTGGCCGCGTTCACCGGCTACGAGATCATCGGCCGGGTGCCGGTGATCCTGCACACGCCCCTGATGTCCGGTTCGAACTTCGTGCACGGCATCGTGATGATCGGCGCGATGGTGGTGCTCGGCCACGCCGACACGACCCCCGAGAAGGTCATCGGCTTCCTCGCGGTGCTGATGGGCGCCGGCAACGCCGCCGGCGGCTACGTCGTCACCGAGCGGATGCTGGAGATGTTCAAGCCGTCGGAGAAGAAGAAGGAGGGCGGCGCATGAGCTGGCTGCCGCTGCTGGTGAAGGCCAGCTACTTCGTCGCGGCGCTGCTGTTCATCCTCGGCATCAAGCGCATGGCGTCGCCGAAGACCGCCGCCAGCGGCATCCGCTGGGCCGGCGCCGGCATGCTGGTGGCGACGGTCGCCACGTTCTTCCTGCCCGACATGCACAACGTGCCGCTGATCCTCGCGGCGGTGGTGCTCGGCACGGTCGTCGCGTGGTGGTCCGGCAAGCGCGTCGCGATGACCGACATGCCGCAGATGGTCGCGCTCTACAACGGCCTCGGCGGCGGTTCGGCGGCGGCGATCGGCGCGGTGGAGCTGCTGCGCTTCTCGGCGATGGCGCATCCGGCGGCGTTCCCGGCCGATGCCCTCGGCGGCGACGCGCTCGCCGCGGGATCCCCGGCTGCGTTCGCCGTACCGGCCACCGCGCTCGTGCTCGCGGTCGTCGGCGCGCTGATCGGCTCGATCTCGCTCACCGGCTCGATCATCGCGTGGGCGAAGCTCGACGGCCGGATGGACAGGCGGTTCGTGTTCCCGGGCCAGCAGCTGTTCAACGGCCTCGTGTTCGTCGTCGCGATCGTGCTCGGCGCGCTGACGGTCTGGGGGCTCGACCAGCCGGTGATCATCGGCTTCTTCGTCGCCGCGCTCGCGGTCGGCGTGCTGATGACGCTGCCGATCGGCGGCGCCGACATGCCCGTCGTGATCTCGCTGTACAACGCGCTCACCGGCCTCGCCGTCGCGTTCGAAGGCTACGTGCTGCAGAACGAGGCGCTGATCATCGCCGGCATGGTCGTCGGCGCCGCCGGCACGATGCTGACGCAGCTGATGGCCAAGGCGATGAACCGGTCGATCGGCAGCGTGCTGTTCGGCAGCTTCGGCGCGTCGGGCGAGGCGCAGGAAATCAGCGGCGCGCAGAAGCCGATCGAGGCCGGCGACGTCGCGGCGATGATGGCCTACGCCGAACGCGTCGTGATCGTGCCCGGCTACGGCCTCGCGGTCGCGCAGGCGCAGCACAAGGTCTGGGAGCTGACGCAGGTGCTGATGAAGCGCGGCGTCAAGGTGAAGTTCGCGATCCATCCCGTCGCCGGCCGCATGCCCGGGCACATGAACGTGCTGCTCGCGGAGGCCGGCGTGCCGTACGACCTGATCGCCGACATGGACGACATCAACCCGGAGTTCCCGACGACCGACGTGTCGCTGGTGATCGGCGCCAACGACGTCGTCAACCCGGTCGCGAAGACCGACCCGGCGTCGCCGATCTACGGCATGCCGATCCTCGACGTCGTGAACTCGAAGAACACGATCG
>CAMPHE010000034.1 GCA_946885815.1 uncultured Arenimonas sp. | reverse complement strand
GTTCCTGCAGCACTTCGACGGCATGTCGATCGGCTCCAACGACCTGACGCAGCTCACGCTGGGCCTCGACCGTGATTCGGGCGTGGTCGCGCACCTGTTCGACGAACGCGACCCGGCGGTCAAGAAGATGCTCTCGATGGCGATCGCGGCGGCGAAGAAGGCCGGCAAGTACGTCGGCATCTGCGGCCAGGGCCCTTCCGACCACCCGGACCTCGCCGAGTGGCTGATGCAGCAGGGCATCGAATCGGTGTCGCTCAATCCCGACACCGTCGTCGACACGTGGCTGCGCCTCGCGAAGCTCAAGGCCGGCTGATGGACCGGGCACTCGCCGTGTTCGGCGGCGGCGGGCCCGCCCTGCCCGACCATGCGCTGCTGTCCGAATGGCTGTGGCGCTTCGGCGTCGCGCTGGCCGTCGCGGCGATCGGCTTCTGGCTGTCGAAGCTGCTGTCGCGGGCGGTCGACCGCGTGCTGCTCCGCTTCGGCGTGGAGCAGACGCTGCGCGATTTCCTGCGCGGTCTCGTGCACGCGATCGGCGTGGTGGTCGTCGCGGTCGCCGCGCTCGACGCGCTCGGCGTACCGACGACGTCGCTGCTGGCGGTGCTCGGCGCCGCCGGCCTCGCGATCGGCCTGGCGCTGAAGGACTCGCTGTCGAACATCGCCTCGGGCGTGATGCTGATCGTGCTGCGGCCGTTCCGCGCCGGCGACGCGGTGCGCGTGGCCGGCGTCGACGGCGTCGTCGAGCAGGTCCGCATCTTCCAGACGGTGCTGCGCACGCCGCAGAACCACGACGTGATCCTGCCCAACAGCCAGATCACGTCGGCACCGATCATCAACTACACCGCCCGCTCGCAGCGGCGCATCGACCTCACCGTCGGCGTGGGGTACGGCGACGACATCGGCACCGCGCGATCGGTGCTGCTCGGCCTGGCGACGGCCCATGCGCAGGTGCTCGACGAGCCGGCCGCCGACGTGCTGGTGAGCAACCTCGGCGAGAGCAGCGTCGACCTGACGCTGCGCGCATGGGTCGGCACGCCGGACTACATCACCGCCCGCAGCGATCTGATCGAAGCGATCCACCGCGACTTCACCCGGGCCGGCGTGTCGATCCCGTACCCGCAGCGCGACCTGCACGTCTATCACCACGACGCCGACGGGCGCCCGCTGCCGCAGATCCTCGCGGCGGTCGACGACCCGGATCCCGCCTCCACGCCGCCGACGCGCTGAGCCGACGACGCGCCGCATCGGGCGCCCGCCCGACGCTCAACCGCATACGCGGTTCCGGCCGCCATGCTTGGCTTCGTACAGTCGCTGGTCGGCACGCGACACCAGCCGTTCGTGATGCGCCAGGCCGTCGCGCTCCGCCACGCCGATGCTGGCGGTGATCGCCAGCCCGGGCGCGAAATCCGCGCAGTCGATCGCCGCGATCGCAGCCCGCAACGCCTCCGCGCGGCGGCATGCTTCCGCCAGATCGCAGGCGGGAAACAACAGCGCGAATTCCTCCCCGCCCCATCGCGCGACGTGCTCCTCGCCACGCCAGCCGCCGGGGCCGTCACGGCCGAGCACCGCGGTCATCGTCCGCGCGACGCGACGCAGCGCCTCGTCGCCGGCGTCGTGCGACCAGCCGTCGTTGATCCGCTTGAAGTGGTCGATGTCGAGCAGGCCGAAGCTCAGCGGCTGCCCGCGGCGCGTCGCCTCGGCCCACGCGCGGCCCAGCGTCTCTTCCATGCTGCGGCGGTTCGGCAGGCCCGTCAGCGCGTCGGTGCGCGACAGCTGTTCGAACACTTCGCTCTGCTGGCGGATGGTTTCGTTCTTCTGCTCGAGCTCGCTGTTCTTCTCGCTGAGCGCGCGCGTGCGCTCGGCCACCGTACGGCTCAGCTGCGCTTCGCGCGCTTTCAGGTGCCCGACCCGCGCGCGGTAGGTCGCGTACAGCAGCAGCGCCAGCCCCGCCGCGAGCCCCGGCACGAACCAAGGCCGCTGGTACCAGCGCGGGCGGATCTCGAAAGCCACGGAGGCGGTTTCGGGGCTCCATCCCGACCCGCGCTGCGCGGCGCTCACCTGGAACCGGTAATGCCCCGGTGGCAGGTTCGTGTACTGGGCGTTGCGCCGCTGGTTGCGTTCGACCCAGCCGTTGTCGAAGCCCTCGAGCCGGTAGCGGTAGCGGATCTGCTCGGGCGTCCGGTAGCTGAGGCTGACGTAGTCCAGTTCAAGTTTCCGCGTCCCCGGCGGCAGCACCAGCGTGCCGTTGGCGCTGGCGGTCTGGTCGTCGACCCGCAGGCCTTCGATCACCACCGGCGGCGGCGCCAGCTGGTAGCGCGGCAGCTGGTCGGGCTGCACGAGCGCGACGCCTTTCGCCGTCGCGACCCAGATGCTGCCGTCCGCGGCCCGCAGCGCGGCCGGGCCGGCGCCGCCGTTGCACTGCGCGCTGCCCATGCCGTCGGGTTCGGCGAACTGCTGGTAGTCGAGGCGATCGCGGCGCCCGTCCGCCACCGCTTCCATTTCCTCGCGGCGCACGTAGACCACGCCGGCATTGGAGGTCAGCCAGAAATTGCCGTACGCATCGACGACGACCTGGAAGATCGTGTCCACCGGCAGGCCGTGCGCGGAGCCGACGATCGCCGGCACGTCGCCGCGCAGCCGGATCACGCCCCGGTCGGTCGCGAACCAGAGCGTGCCGTCGGCGTCCTCGTGCACGCCGAACACGTCCTGCGCCTGCGCCTGGGCCGAGAAATCGTAAGGCGTCGCGACGCCGCCGCTGATCTTCGCCGCGCCATTGGTCGTGCCCACCCACAGGTCGCCCGCCGCGGTCTCGAACAGGCTGAGCACGAAATTGCGCGGCAGGCCGTCGGCCTCGCGCAGCACGGCCACCTCGCCATCGGCGCCCCGGCGCAGCAGGCCGCGCGACGTGCCGGCCCACAGCGTGCCGTCCTTCGCGCCGAGCACGGCACGTACCTGGTTCGACGGCAGGCCGCTGTCGCTCGTCAGTCGCTCCCGGATCACGCCGTCCTGCCAGCGCGCCAGCCCGGTCGAATAGGTGCCGATCCACAGGCCGTCGTCGCTCTCGTCCAGGCTCAGGATCGCATCGCCGGCGAGCGCCGCGGTCGACTCCACCGTGTCGTCGCGCCAGCGGTCGAGGCCGCGGCTGGTGCCGATCCAGACGTCGCCGTCGCGCGTCTGCAGCAGCGCCCGCACGTAGTCGTCGGACAGGCCGTGGTGGCTGTCGAGCGTCACGAACGGCGTGTCGGCGAAGCGCAGCAACCCGGCATTGGTACCGACCCACAGACTGCCTTCGCGGTCGGCGAACAGCGACGCGACCCGGTTGTTCGGCAGCCCGGCGGCCGCGTCGAAGGTCTCCAGACCGCGCGCGCCCAGTCGCATCAGGCCGCGGTTGACGGTGCCGATCCACAGGCTCCCCTGCGCGTCGACCTGCAGGCTGGGGATCGCCTCGTCCGGGAAGCCGGGCAGCACCGGCGCGAAACGACCGTTCTTGCCGACGTAGACGCCCTTCTCGGTACCGACGTAGAGATCGCCGTCGCCGTCCAGCGCGAGACTGAAGGCGGCGCCTTCCGGCAAGCCGGCATCGACCGAGAACGCCTGCACCCGCTCGCCTTCGATCCGCGCCACCCCGTCGCCGGTGCCGACCCAGATCGCACCCGCGCCGTCCTCGAGCAGCGCGAACGTATCGTCGGAGGGCAGCCCCTGCGGCGTCCTGAAATGCGTCGCCGCACCGGCATCCAGCCGCGTGATCCCGCGGCTCTCGGTCGCGGCCCACAGGCGCCCGGCATGGTCCTCCATCGCCATCGACAGCTCGTCCTGCGCCAGGCCTTCGGCGATGCCGTAGGTGGTCCAGGTCTCGCCGCGCAGCACGCTCGCCCCGCCGCGGGAGGTCGCCACCACGAGCGCGCCGCCCGGCGATACCCGGACCGAGCGGATGCCGTTGTCGCGGATCGCCGGCACGTTCTGGCGGCCGAAGCTGCGGAATTCCTGGCCGTTGTAGCGGACCGCGCCTTCCCACGTGGCGAACCACAGATAGCCTTCCGGCGTCTGCGCGATGCCGTTGACCTGGTTGTGCGGCAGCCCGTCGCGCGTGGTCCAGACCTCGCGCGAATACGTCGACAGCGACTTCTCCTCGAGCGCGGCGACCGGCGCCGCGGACGCGGCCAGCAGCGCCGCGGCGAGGAGGATGCGGAATGGGGACATGCGGCGCGCCGTGCGGATCAGAGGCCGGCCAGCTTGCCCATGTGCTGGCGGTAGTGCGCCAGCTCCTTCACCGATTCGCGGATGTCCGACAGCGCGGTGTGCGCGCCCACCTTGCGCACGCCTTCGAGCAGCGACGGTGCCCAGCGCCGTGCCAGCTCCTTGAGCGTGGACACGTCGAGGTTGCGGTAGTGGAAATAGCGTTCCAGCCGCGGCATGTGCCGGACGAGGAACCGCCGGTCCTGGCAGATCGAATTGCCGCAGATCGGCGACCGGCCCTCGGGAACCCACTCGCGCAGGAACGCGATCGTGCGTTCCTCGGCGTCGGCCATCGACGCGTCGCTGGCGAGCACGCGGCTCCACAGGCCGGAACCGCCATGCGTGCGGCGGTTCCATTCGTCCATGGCCTCGAGCCGCGCGAGCGGATGCGCGATCGCCAGTTCGGGGCCTTCGGCGAGCACGTTCAGCTGGCTGTCGGTGACCAGCGTGGCGATCTCCAGGATCGAATCGGCGTCGGGATCGAGCCCGGTCATCTCGAGGTCGATCCAGATCAGGTTCTGCTCGTGGGCGGGCATGCGTGGCTGGCCGGTGGGCGGACGCGGCATCATACTTCAGCCCCGTTCCGCCCCGGTCGCACCCCGTCGTGAATCCGTTCGAGAACATCGACCATTACCGGATCCTGACGTCGATGCTGGCGCCGGCCTTGCTGATGGCGGCGACCGGGTCGCTGCTGATCTCGGCGAACAACCGGCTGGCACGGGTGGTCGACCGGCTGCGCGCGATCATCACTCTGCTCGACGCGTGCGACGAGGAGCGCCAGCGGGCGGAGATCGAGGACCAGATCGCGCGGCACCGGCGCCGTGCCCAGCTGGTGCTTCGCGCCTGCCAGATGCTGTATTTCGCGCTCGGCGCGTTCGTCGGCACCAGCCTCGGCCTGGCCATCGACGCGCTGCTCGGCTTCCGCGTCGCCTACCTGCCCACCGCACTGGCGATCCTGGGCGTGATCGGACTGTTCGGCTCGGCGATCGCGCTTGGTCGCGAAGTCAGTCTGTCGGTGCGCAGCTTCGATCTGGAGCTCGACAGCGAAATGCGGCGGCGCGGCCGGTGACCTGCCCGCCGCTTCCCGCCCGGGCGGTCGCGACCGTCGCCGCGGCGCTGCTGGCCGTGACGGTCGGGGCGGCCGCCGCGGTGCCGCTGCGCGACCGCGCGCCGACGGCCGCTCCCGATCGCGGCCAGCGACCTCCTTGCGCGATCCTGCTGCACGGGCTCGGCCGGACGGCGCGGTCGATGACACCGCTCGCCCGCGCCCTGCAGCGCGACGGCTACGTCGTCGCGAACATCGACTATCCGTCGCGCGAGCAGCGGATCGAGGCGCTCGCGGCCGAAGCGCTGCCGCGGGGCCTCGATCTGTGCCGCCAGGCCCAGGCGGCGCCCATCCACGTCGTCACCCATTCGATGGGCGGGATCCTGACGCGGCATTACCTCGGCGCGCACGAGGTGCCGGAGCTCGGGCGCGTGGTGATGCTCGGGCCGCCGAACCGCGGCAGCGCCGTCGCCGACCGGCTCATGGACACCGCGGCCTATCGCCGGTTCAACGGGCCGGCCGGCCAGCAGCTGGGGACCGGCCCGGACGGCATCGCCGCGGCTCTCGGCCCCGTGCGCTTCCCGCTCGGCGTGCTGGCCGGTCGCGACGCCACGCTGGTGGACGATTTCCTCTCGCGCGGTCTTCCCGGCGACGGCGACGGCAAGGTGCTCGTCGCCGAAACCCGCGTCGAAGGCATGAGCGATTTCCGCGTGCTCGACGTCGACCACACCTTCATGATGCGCGACCCGGCCGCGATCGCCGAAGTGCGGTGGTTCCTGCGCGAGGGCCGGTTTTCCCCGCGGCCGGACGCGTCCGGCCGCGGGGCCGTGCCGGCTCAGTAGGCGACGTGGTCGCGCAGGTCGCGGCCCTCGCCGCGATCGCGGAGATCGCGCACGCGGCGCGGGCCCTCGTCCTCGTCGTCCGGCGCCTTCGGCGCCTGCGCCAGGCCGTGCCGCGTCCGCTGGTCGTACTGGGCGTCGATGTTCTGGTGCCGCATCTGCGCCTTGATGCGCTCGCGCAGGATCGCGCGGCCGACGGCATCGCAATCGCGGCCGGCGGTGGGCACCGCCTCCAGCCGCTCGGCGAGGAAGCGGCCGGCGTCCAGCGCGATGTCGCGATGCCCCTGCTCGTGCAGCTCGATCCCGGTCTTCATCCGTTCCCATTGCCCGCGGATCGCCGGGCGCAGCCCTTCCGGCGGCTGCCAGCGCGGCAGGTGCATCACCACGTCGAGCTGCACGCCGAGCCCGACGATCCGGCAACCGGCGTCGTCCGGGACGAGCTTGTAGCCCACCTGCAGCGCGGCCCGCGTCCGGGCGGCGGCACCGGCCTCGTCGTCACCGGCCGGCCGCGCCCGCAGCGCCTCGACGAATTCTTCGAGGGTCCTGGCGTCGACGTCGTGGTATTCGACCGATTCGCTCACCTTCAGCACGCCGGGGTCCGGTGCCGCGGACGAGGCAGGTGCCGCCGGGATCCCGGCACCGGCGTCGGCGGCGAAGGTCGCCGCGGCCGCCACGAAAAAGACGAAACGGATCGATCGGGTCATGCGTCCCTCTCCTTGCGTCGGCCGCGCTTGCGGCGGAAATAGTCGGTGAGGCGTCGCCCGGCCTCCTCGCCGAGCACCCCGCCGACCACGTGCACGCGATGATTGTGCCGGGGATCGGCCAGCAGGTCGAAAACGCTGCCGGCGGCACCGGTCTTCGGATCGGCCGCGCCATAGACCACCCGGTCGATCCGGGCGTGCACCATCGCCATCGCGCACATCGCGCACGGCTCCAGCGTGACGTACAGCGTGCAGCCCGCCAGCCGGTGGTTGCCCAGCGCCGCGCCGGCGCGGCGGAGCGCGACGATCTCGGCATGCGCGCTCGCGTCGTGCTCGGCGATGTTGCGGTTCCAGCCTTCGGCGACCAGCGCGCCGTCCGGCCCGACCACGACCGCGCCCACCGGGATCTCGTCGTCCTCGCGTTCGGCGCGCTCCGCGAGCGCGAGGGCATGCTGCATCCAGCGCAGGTCGTCGAGGGGACTCATCGGCGCGCCTGCTCGACCGGCGCCGGTGCCAGCAGCCCGGGCACGTTGCGCTCCGCCCAGCGCGTGAACTGCTCGCCCAGCAATCCGGAGGCGTATTCCGACAGATGACCCGCCGGATCGCGGTGCATCGGCAGCCCGTCGCGGACGAAAGAACAGCGCTCGCCCTCGCAGAAGATGCCGTTCTGGCTGAAGAAACGCACCTGCGGATGGCTTCGTGCGATCGCCTGCCGGAGCGGCGCGAAGCGCCGTTCGTTCTCCTCGAAAAGCGACGCCGGGAACCCGCATTCGCCCGCGCTGGAGCGCGTTTCGAAACATCGGCGCGGGTCGAACGGGATGCGCAGGTGCGGCTCGAAGATGATCACCTGGATCCCGCGGCGCTGGAGCATCGAGATCCGCCGGCGCAGGTTCGCGAGGTACGCCTCGTCGTAGATGTGCCGGAAACCGGCGAGCACCACGAAGCGCAGGGAGGGCGTCTGGCGGATCACGCGGGCGAGATAGTCCTCGCCTTCGCCGGCCGTCGGGCTGTAGCACAGGCGGTCGCGCCCCGGATCCGGCGACAGGCGCTTGGCGACGTCGCAGTTGCCGATCGACAGGATCGTGTGATGGCGAAGCCGCGGCTGTGCGGCGAGCCCCGGGTAGATCTGGTTCGCGAAACTGTCGCCGAGTATCGCCAGCGTCGGCGGCTCCGCCGACGTGGCCATGCAGAACCACCAGCCGGTCTTTTCCGCCTCCGGATACGGGTACCGGTCCCGGCACGCGGCATTGGACATGTAGGCCCACGCCGGTCCGGCGAACTGCGCCAGGACGCGCGGTGTCATGCCGCTCTCGCGTGCGACCGCGCGCCCGGGCAGCCCGTTCGCGAACCACACGCCGGCACCCGCGGCGGCGACGAGCAGGGCTGTCGCGATCAGCACGATCATCGGTCGCCTGCCCCGGCGATGTCGCACATGCCGCTCCAGCCCATGGAACGTGAGCGCGGACAGCGCGACCGCCGCCGCGATGGCCGCGAGGCGCAGGGGCGGCGACGGCAGCGTGCCATCCGGCTCGCGTACGACGAACAGCAGCGGCCAGTGCCACAGATAGAGCGGATAGCTGATCAGGCCCACCCAGACCACCGCGGGCCGCGCGAGCACGTGGCGGTTGAACCAGGCCTGCGGGCCGGCGGCGATCAGTGCGACCGCGCCGAGCACGGGCAGCGCCGCCCACGCGCCGGGGAACGGCCGCGTGCTGTCGATGACGACCAGGGAAGCCGCGATGGCGGCCAGCCCCGCGGTCGACAGCCCCTGTGCGACGGGCGGCCGGAATCCGCGTGCCGGCAGGCGTCCGCGAAGCACGGCCCATGCCAGCAGCCCCCCGGCGGCCAGTTCCCACGCGCGCGTCAGCGGCGAGTAGAACGTGGCGACGGCATCGTCGCCGATGCCGGCCAGGTTCGCGGCGAAGCTGCCGGCCAGCACCGTCGCCACGAGAACCAGCGCGCCGGAACGGAAGCGCCACGCGACCCAGGTCAGCAGCGGCCACGCGATGTAGAACTGTTCCTCGATGCCGAGGCTCCACAGGTGCAGGAGCGGCTTGGAATGCGCGGCGGGGTCGAAATAGCCCGCCTCGCTCCACAGCACGAGGTTGGAGACGAAACCCATGCCCGCCCCGACGTGCTTGCCGAGCAGCGCGAACTCGTCGGCCTGCATCAGGAACCAGCCGCCGGCGAGCACGGCGACGAGCACCGCCATCAGGGCCGGGAAAATCCGGCGGACCCGCCGCGCGTAGAAGCCCGCGAACGAGAACGTGCCCGCCTCCAGCGCGCCGAACACGATCGACGAGATCAGGAACCCGGAGATCACGAAGAACAGGTCGACGCCGACGAATCCGCCGGGGAGCGCCGCGGGGAACGCGTGGTAGACCACGACCGCGAGCACGGCCACCGCCCGGAGGCCGTCGATGTCCGGGCGGTAGACCAGTCCCCCGGCAGCCGGCACCGGGAGCGGCACGACGGCGCCCTCGATCCGCGCCGTCACTCCCATTCGATGGTCGCGGGCGGTTTGCCGCTTATGTCATAAACAACGCGAGAAACACCCTGCAACTCATTGATTATTCTGCGAGAGCAGGTATCCAACAGCTCATAAGGCAGGTGCGCCCACTGAGCCGTCATGAAGTCGACCGTCTCGACGGCCCGCAGCGCGATGACCCACTCGTACGCGCGCGCGTCGCCGACCACGCCGACCGACTTCACCGGCAGGAACACGGCGAACGCCTGGCTGGTCCGGTCGTACCAGCCGGCCTTGCGCAGCTCGTCGATGAAGACGGCATCGGCCCGTGCCAGCAGGTCGGCGTGCTCGCGCTTCACTTCGCCGAGGATCCGCACGCCGAGGCCGGGCCCCGGGAACGGATGCCGGTACACCATCTCGCGCGGCAGCCCGAGTTCGACGCCGATGCGGCGCACCTCGTCCTTGAACAGCTCGCGCAGCGGCTCGACCAGGCCCAGCTTCATGTGCTCCGGCAGCCCGCCGACGTTGTGGTGGCTCTTGATGACGTGCGCCTTGCCGGTGCGGCTGCCGGCCGACTCGATCACGTCCGGGTAGATCGTCCCCTGCGCCAGCCACTTCACGCCCTGCAGCTTCGCGGACTCCTCGTCGAAGATCTCGACGAACAGGCGGCCGATGATCTTGCGCTTGGCTTCCGGTTCGTCGACGCCGGCCAGCGCGTCGAAATAGCGGTCGGCCGCGTCGACGCGGATCACGCGGATGCCGAGGCCGCCGCGTTCGGCTTCGCCGGCGAACATCGCCATCACCTGGTCGCCTTCCTGCCAGCGCAGCAGGCCGGTGTCGACGAACACGCAGGTCAGCCGGTCGCCGATCGCGCGGTGCAGCAGCGCGGCGACCACCGACGAATCGACGCCGCCCGACAGGCCGAGCAGCACGTGGTCGTCGCCGACCTGCGCGCGCACGCGCTCGATCTGGTCCTCGATGATGTTCGCCGCGGTCCACAGCCGCGCGCAGCCGCACAGATCGACCGCGAACCGCTCCAGCATCTGCTCGCCGGACCGCGTATGCGTGACTTCGGGATGGAACTGCACGCCGTACCAGCGGCGCGCGTCGTCGGCCATCGCGATGATCGGCACGCTGCCGGTGCGGGCCGTGACGCGGAAGCCTTCCGGCACGCCGGTGACGCGGTCGCCGTGGCTCATCCACACGTCGAGCTTCGGGGGGCTGCCGGCGTGGTCCTTCAGCCCGTCGAGCAGCCCGCATTCGGCGACCACTTCCACCTCGGCGTAGCCGAACTCGCGGTGATGCCCGCCCTCGACCGCCCCGCCCAGCTGCATCGCCATCGTCTGCATGCCGTAGCAGATGCCGAGGATCGGCACGCCGG
>CAMPHE010000033.1 GCA_946885815.1 uncultured Arenimonas sp. | reverse complement strand
TCCTCGTCGACGATCACCAGCCCGAGGTCCTTGAACACCACGTCCTTCTGCAGCAGCCGGTGCGTGCCGACGATCACGTCGATCGCGCCGGCGGCCAGCTGCGCCAGCGCCGCCTTGACCTCCTTCGGCGACTTGAAGCGGCTGAGCACCTCGACGCGGATCGGCCAGTCGGCGTAGCGGTCGCGGAAGTTGCGGTAGTGCTGCTCGGCGAGCAGCGTCGTCGGCACCAGCACGGCCACCTGCCTGCCGGCGATCGCCGCGACGAACGCGGCGCGCACCGCGACCTCGGTCTTGCCGAAGCCGACGTCGCCGCAGACCACACGATCCATCGGCGTCGGCTGCGCGAGGTCGGCGATCACCGCGTCGATCGACGCGAGCTGGTCGGGCGTTTCCTCGAACGGGAACGTCGCCGCGAACGGCTCGTACATGGACCGGTCGACCGCGAGCGCGAGGCCCTGGCGCGCGTAGCGCTTCGCCTGGATCTCGAGCAGCTCCGCGGCGACGTCACGGACCTTCTCGGCCGCCTTGCGCTTCGCCTTCTCCCACTGCTCGCCGCCGAGCGAGTGCAGCGGCGCGTGGTCCGGGCTCGCGCCCGAATAGCGGCTGACGAGCTGCAGCTGCGACACCGGTACATAGAGCTTGTCGCCCTTCGCGTATTCGATCTGCAGGTATTCGCCGCGGATGCCGCCGCTCTCCAGCACGACGAGGCCGTGGTAGCGACCGACACCGTGGTCCTCGTGCACGATCGGCGAGCCCGGCTGGATCTCGCCGAGGTCGCGCAGCACCGCTTCCGGGTCGCGCACGGCCTTGCGCCGGCGCCGGCTCTGTTCCGCGCGCTCGGGGAACAGCTGCCGCTCGGTCAGCACCGCGATCGGCGGATCGACCAGCGCGAAGCCGTCCTCCAGCGGCGCGACCGTGATCGCGAAGCGCGCGTCGCCCTGCAGGAACGCGTCCCAGCCGGCGACGCCCGCCGGCTTCAGGTCGGCCGACGCCATCAGTTCGAGCAGCGCCTCGCGTCGGCCGGCGGAGTCGGCGGCGAGCAGCACACGCCCGGGGTACGCGCGCAGGAAACCGTGCAGCGCCGCGCCCGGGTCGCCGCCTTTCTCGCTCCACGGCAGCTTCGGCGCCGGCTGCTCCGGCATCGCGACGGCCTTGTCGCGCTGCGGGTGGTCGACGCCGGCCACCTCGATGCGCGCCGTGCGGTTCCAGCGCGCGCGCAGTTCTTCGGGCGGCAGGAAGATTTCGGCCGGCGGCAGGAGCGGCCGCTCGACGTCGTGCCGGCGCTGCTCCCAGCGATCGCCGGTCTGCGTCCAGAAGGCCAGCGCGGCCTCGTTCGCGCCGTCGCCGATCACCACCAGCGTGTCGTCGGCGAGGTGGTCGAACAGGCTCGCGGTGTGGTCGAAGAACAGCGGCAGGTAGTACTCGATGCCGGCGGGCGCGGCGCCGGCCTTCAGGTCCTGGTAGAGCGGGCTGCGGCGCGTGTCGACGTCGAAGCGCTCGCGCAGGATTTCGCGGACGCGCTTCGTGCTGGACTCGTCGAGCGGGAACTCGCGCGCCGGCAGCAGCTTGACGCGCTCGACCGGGCGGTCGGAGCGCTGCGTTTCCGGGTCGAACGTGCGCAGCGACTCGATCTCGTCGTCGAACAGCTCGATGCGGTACGGCACGTCCGAACCCATCGGAAACAGGTCGAGCAGGGCGCCGCGCACCGCGAAGTCGCCGGGATCGAGCACCTGCGGCACGTGCCGGTAGCCGGCGGCCTCGAGGCGGCGCTTTTCGGCGTCGAGGTCGAGCTTCTGGCCCCTCGCGAGATCGAGCGTATTGCCGGCGATCCATTCCGGCGGCGGCAGCCGCTGCATCAGCGACGCCACCGGCACCACCAGCACGCCGCGCCGCGCCGTCGGCAGCCGGAACAGCGCCGAGACGCGCTGCGAGACGATGTCCGGGTGCGGGCTGAACAGGTCGTACGGCAGCGTTTCCCAGTCGGCGAAATGCAGCACCGGCAGGTCGCCGGCGAGCACCTGCAGGTCGTGTTCCAGCGCCTGCGCGGCGTGGCTGTCGCGCGCGACCGCCAGCACCAGGCCGTCGTGGCGGCGGGCGGCTTCGGCGATACCCAGCGCCAGCGCGCTCGGGCTCGCCGGCGCACGCCACAGGGCGCGCTGCTGGCCCGCTTTCGGGCGCGGCGCGGCGGGAAGGTCGGGACGGTTCATCGGGCCGCGGAGTTTACCGCAGCGGCCGTGCGCGCCGGCGTCACTTCGCGACCGACTTGCCGGTGCGACACGGGCCGACTAGCGTCGGGGACGAATCCCGGTTCCGCATTCGAGGACGGCCATGGACGAGAAGACGTTGCGCGCACTGACCGACGGCTGGCCCGGCGTCAGCGCCGAGGTGAAATGGGAAAACGACCTGATCTTCATGGTCGGCGGCAAGATGTTCTGCGGGCTGGCGGTCTCCGGTCCGCAGCGAGGGAAGCTCGCGTTCAAGGTCGACGAGCACCGCTTCCTGGAGCTGACCGACCGCCCCGGCATCGTGCCCGCGCCGTACATGGCGCGCGCGCACTGGATCAGCCTCGACGACCCGGCGGTATTGCCTCGCGCCGAACGCGACGCGCTGCTGCGGCGCGCATGGGAACTGGTCGCGGCGAAGCTGACGCGCAAGGCGCGCCGCGAGCTCGGCATCGAATGACGCGCTTCCGGACCCACGATGTGGAAAACCAGCCCCCGCCGCTGGCGCCGTACGACGCGTGGGCGACCGACGTCGCGCTGCGCGAGGCGGTGGACCGGGAAGGCGGGGGATGGGCCGGCGACGCGATCGGCGCGTACGGCGCGCTGGCCGGCGGCGAGCTGATGGAACTCGCGCGCGCCGCGAACGCGCACCGTCCGGTGCTGGCCGCGTTCGACCGTTACGGCCACCGCATCGACGAGGTCGAGTTCCACCCCGCCTACCACGCGCTGATGCGCACGGCCGTGCAGCACGGCGTCGCCGGATTCGCGTGGCGGCACGGCGATCGCGCCGGCGCGCACGTCGCCCGCGCGGCGCTGATGTACCTGCACAACCAGGCCGACGCGGGCACCAGCTGCCCGCTGACGATGACCTACGCCTGCGTGCCGGCGCTGCGCCGCGACGCGGAGGTCGCCGCGTTCTGGGGGCCGAAGATCGCCGACGGCGTGTACGACCCGCGCCACGTGCCGGCCGACGCGAAACGCGGCGTCACGCTCGGCATGGGCATGACGGAGAAGCAGGGCGGCTCCGACGTGCGGGCGAACACCACGCGCGCCACGCCGCTGCCGGGCGGCGACTACGCGCTGGTCGGCCACAAGTGGTTCTTCTCGGCGCCGATGAGCGATGCCTTCCTCGTGCTCGCGCAGGCGCCCGGCGGGCTCACGTGCTTCCTGCTGCCGCGGATCCTCCCTGACGGTTCACGCAACGGCCTGCGCCTGCAGCGCCTGAAGGACAAGCTCGGTGACTGGAGCAACGCCAGTTCCGAGGTCGAGTTCCACGACGCGCGCGCGACGCGCCTCGGCGACGAGGGTCGCGGTGTCGCGACCATCCTGCAGATGGTCGCGCTGACGCGGCTGGACTGTCTGCTCGGTTCCGCGAGCCTGATGCGGCAGGCCCTGGTGCAGGCGACGCACCACGCGCGTCATCGCCGCGCCTTCGGGGCCCGGCTCGTCGAGCAGCCGCTGATGCGCGCGGTGCTCGCCGACCTCGCGCTGGATTCGGAAGCCGCGACCGCGCTCGCATTCCGCGTCGCGCGTGCGGTCGACGCGTCGGCACGCGACCCGCGCGAAGCGGCGCTGGCGCGGATCGCCACCGCGCTGGGCAAGTTCCACGTCTGCAAGCAGGCGCCGGCGTTCGTCGCCGAAGCGCTCGAGTGCCTCGGCGGCGTCGGCTACGTCGAGGAAACCGGCATGCCGCGGCTCTATCGCCAGGCCCCGCTCAACTCGATCTGGGAAGGCAGCGGCAACATCCAGTGCCTCGACGTGCTGCGCGCGCTCGGCCGCGAGCCGGACAGCGCCGATGCGCTGTTCGCGGAATTCGACGCGGTGCGCGGCGCCCATCCCCGGCTCGACGACGAGGTGCGCGGGTTGCGTGCCCGGCTGGCCGCCGGTCCGGCCGAAGGCGACGCGCGCGATCTCGCCGGACGGCTCGCGACCGCGCTGCAGGCGTCCACGCTGTCGCGCGGCGACCCGGAGATCGCCGCGGCCTTCATCGCCGCGCGGCTCGGCGGCCGTCGTCCCGGCGCCTACGGCGTGCTCGCGGGCGGCGCCCCGGTGACGAGGCTGCTGGACCGCGTCCTGCCGTAGGCCGTAGGCTCGCCGGTTTCGCGAAAAGGGCAGGGCCATGGCCGCGACACGAACGGAACCGTTGCTGGCGCGACTGCCGCGCATGCTGGCGTACCCGCTGCAATCGCCGACGCTGTGGCTGCTCGTCGCCATCGCGCTGCTGCGCCTGCTGGCGCACCTGCCGAACGTGCTGGGCCTGCTGTTCGAGATCGGCTTCTGGGTGATGGCGTTCAAGCTGGCCGTCGAAGCGCTCGCGAACACGATGCAGGGCCGCTACGAACCCGTGTCGACAGGCGACGTGATGGCGACCGACGGGGAAGCCTGGGACCAGCTGGTGCTGCAGGTCCTTTTCGGCGTCGCCGTGGCGCTGGTCGGCCAGCTGGCGGGGCCGACGGCGGGCGTGGCGGCGCTGGCGATCGTCGTGCTGGTGCTGCCGGCGGCGGTGATCATGCTCGCGGTGGATGGCAGCGTGCTGCACGCCCTCAACCCGCTGTCGTGGCTGGAACTCGCGCGGCGGCTCGGTGGGGCCTATTTCGGCGTGGTCGCGGTGGTCGCGGGGCTGACGCTGCTCTCGGCGCTGCTGGAGGTACTGCTGGAAGCGGCGCTGCCGGCGGGCTTCGGGCGACTGCCGGCATCGTTCGTCGCCGCGTATTCGCTGGTGGTGGTGTACCACGTGCTCGGCGATCTGCTGCATCGGAACCACGCCGCGCTCGGACTCGACGTCACGCCGGCGATCGCGCGCGCGACGTATGCCAACCCGTTCGAGGACGAGGCGATGGCCGCGGCGGACGCGCTGGCGCGCGAAGGACGCCATGACGCGGCGGCCGAGCGGCTGCAGGACCTGTTCCGCGGCCGCGGCGCGTCCGACGCGGTGCACGAGGCCTACCGGCGGCACCTGATCGCCGCCGGCGACATCGCGCGCCTCGTGCGGCATGACGCCGAACACGTGGTGGCGCTGCTGTCGACCGGGCAGGACAAGCGGGCGCTCGCGATCGTGGTCGACACGTCCGCGCGCGATCCGTCGTTCCGGGTCGCGCACGACGAAAGCGTCGTCAAGCTCGTGACGTACGCGCTGCGCAGCGGCCAGACTCGACAGGCTGTCGCGCTCGCCGACGATTTCGAACAGCGTTTCCCGGGGAGCGACCAGCTCCCGGCGCTGGCAGTGGCGATCGCGTGGCCGATGGCCGACAAGCTGGGCCTCGAAACGGCGGCGATCGCGCGGCTGCGCGGTGCACTGGCCGCGCATCCGTCGCACCCGCTGGTGCCCGCGCTGCGGGAGCAGCTCGAACGCGTCCAGGCGCTTCCGACCGGCTGAGCGATCGCCGGTCCGGCGCCGTGGCGCCGGCGTTGCAACCCTTGAAGCGGCTTCGGCATCTCTGTCGATGTGACCCGGCGCCTCCGACTACATGCCGGAAGTCACTTTCGAAACAAGAGGTTGCCCGATATGACTTCCGGCCCATGGAAGGACATATCCGGTGTTGTAGTCTACCAGCACACCGAAGCACGGAGCCCCGCCATGAAGACCCTGTCCGATTTCTACCGCCTGTTCCCGAGCCGCCCGGCGATCGTCGGTCAGGCCCCCTCCCGGCTCCTCGCGATCGCGGCCAGCGTGCCGGCCGCGACGGCGACCCCGGTCGCGGTCATCGCGCCCGCCAACGACCCGTCCGACGCCGAAACCACGCCGCGCTACCGCGCCCGCGACTACGGCACCGGCTACGGCCGCAGCAGCGGTTATGCCCAGGACCGCTCCTACACCGCCGGTTTCGGCGACCGGATGCTGCGCGTCGGCTGAACCCACCGGTCCGGTGCCGCACCGCCTCTCCCCGGGCGGCGCGGCACCGGGACGGCGAGGCGACCGTGCGGGCGGTCGCCTCTTTTTTTTGCCCGGCTTGACGCCGGCTGCACCGCCGCCGGGGGCACGCTGTGGCTTCCCCCCAGCGGAGAAGCCGCGATGAAGATCCTCCCGATGCTGCTGCTCGTGCTTTTCGCCGGCGGCTGTGCGCACGTCTACGACGACCGCTACGACGACCGCTACCGCTACGGCAAGGACCATTCCGGGCCGGGTCCGGGTGGCCAGGACCGCGTCCTGGTCTGCCACAAGGGCAAGAAGACGATGGAACTGCCGGCCGCCGCGCTGCAGGGCCATCTCGGTCACGGCGACTACCGCGGTCCCTGCCGCTGACCAACCAGTGGCGGCGTTTCCCCTGTGCCGACACAATCGGGGCGCCCGGTACCGGGCGCACTCAGGGGAAACGCGATGGGCAACATCATCACCGGCGTCGTGATCATCGGCATCGGACTGCTGCTGGGCGATTCGATCTTCCAGGGCAATCCGTCGCTGATCGGCGGCGCGATCGACGTGCTCGGCCTGTTCTGGATCGGCAAGGGGGCGTACGGCCTCTGGCAGGAACGCAGCGCCGGCGGATGAGCGCGACGACGCCGACAGGCCTGCCGCCGGGGGCGGCGGCCGTGCTCGATTTCTGGTTCCGCGAATCCACGCCGGCGCAGTGGTTCAAGCGCGATCCGGCGTTCGATGCGGCGATCCGTGCCCGTTTCGCCGACACGCTCGCCCGGGCACTGCGCGGCGAGCTGTCGGCGTGGCGTGCCAGCCCGCGTGGCCGCCTCGCCGAAGTGATCGTGCTCGACCAGTTCACGCGCAACCTCGGGCGCGGCACGGCCGCCGCGTTCGCCGGCGATCCGATGGCGCTGGTGCTGGCGCAGGAGGCCGTGGCGGGCGGCGCGCTCGCGGCCCTGGACGAGAACGGGCGTACCTTCCTGCTGATGCCCTACATGCACAGCGAATCGGCCGTGGTGCATGCCGAGGCGGAACGCCTGTTCCGCGAACACACGCCGGCCGGGAACCACGAGTACGAGCTTCGCCACAAGGCGATCATCGACCGCTTCGGGCGTTACCCGCATCGCAACGCCGCGCTCGGGCGCGAGAGCACGCCGGAGGAAGCCTCGTTCCTGACGCAGCCGGGCTCGTCGTTCTGACGCAGGTGCCGCTCAGTCCAGCCGCTTGCGGAAGTTGAGGATGGCGACGGTCATCATCACCGCGGTGAAGAGCGCGAGCGCGCCGATCGGCGCGAGCAGTTCGCCGAGGCCCGCGCCGCGCAGCATCACGCCGCGGATCAGTCGCATGAAATGCGTCAGCGGCAGGGCCTGCGCGATCCATTGCGCCGCCACCGGCATGCCGGCGAACGGGAACATGAACCCGGAAAGCAGGATCGACGGCAGGAACACGAAGAACGTCATCTGCATCGCCTGGAACTGGCTTCTGGCCCTGGTCGAGATCAGCAGCCCGAGGCTCAGGTTCGCGACGATCAGCAGCAGCGCGGCCGCATAGACCGCGCCGACCGAGCCGCGGATCGGCACGTCGAAGATCCAGGTCCCCAGCAGCAGCACGACCGAGGTCTGCACCAGACCGATCGCGACGTACGGAAGCACCTTGCCGATCATCAGTTCGGCGCGGCCGACCGGCGTGGTGATCAGCAGCTCCATGTTGCCGCGCTCGCGCTCGCGGACGATGGCGACCGCGGTGAACAGCACCATCGTCAGCGTCAGGATCACACCGATGAGCCCCGGAACGATGTTCACCGCCGAGCGCCGTTCCGGATTGAAGTAGGGGACGACGGCGACCCCCGGGGGCCGCGCCGGCGACGTCGCCGCGCCCTCCGTCGGCATCAGCGCCAGCTGTCGGGCGCTCGCCTGCACGACGGTGTCGCTGCCGTCGACCAGGATCTGCACGGCCTCGCGCCCTTCGAGGCGCCGCCGCGCGTGGTCGGGCGGGATCCAGACGCCGACGCTGATGTCGCCGGCGCGCAGTGCCGCCATCAGGTCGTCCGGCGACGTCGCGGCCGCGACCGGTGTCACCACGCCGGTCGCGATCAGGTCCTGCACGTAGGCCCGCGACTGCGACGTGCGCGCCTCGTCGGCGACGGCCATCCGCAGACCGCGAACGTCGAGGTTGATCGCGTAACCGAAAAGCAGCAGCTGCAGCACCGGTATGCCGACGATCATCGCCAGTGTCATCCGGTCGCGGCGCAGCTGCCGCAGCTCCTTGACCATCACCGCGACCAGGCGGCGCGCGTTCATGCGGCTTCCGGCGCCGACGCGGGACGCGACGTGGCCGCGACGAAGACGTCCTCGAGGCTCGCCGGCACCGGCTCCACGCGCGCGCCGGGATCGACGGCGCGCAGGATGCCGGCGAGCGTGGCCCCGGCCGCGGCGGGATCGGTGCCGCCGTCGGCGAGCAGCACGCGCAGGTCGTTGCCGATCTGCGCGACGCTGATGACCCCCGGCTGCGCCTGCAGCAGCGCCGCCGCCTGCCGCGGCCGGACGCTGTGCGCGCGCAGCGTGCGGCCGGCGAGCGCGCCGGCCAGCGCCGCCGGCGTGCCGTCGGCGACGAGCCTGCCGCGGTCGAGGATCGCGAGGCGGTGGCACCGCTCGGCTTCGTCCATGTAATGCGTCGACACGAGCAGGGTCGTGCCGCCGTCGGCGAGTTCGAACAGCTTCTCCCAGAATCCGCGGCGCGATTCCGGGTCGACCGCGCTGGTCGGCTCGTCGAGGAACAGCAGCTCGGGCCGATGGACGACCGCGCAGGCCAGCGCGAGGCGTTGTTTCTGCCCGCCGCTGAGCGTGCCGGCGAGTTGCCGCTGGCGATCCGTGAAGTGGTAGTCCGCCACCAGACCGTCCACCCGTGCCCGGGCGGCGGCACGCGGCAGGCCCTGCACCGTGGCCATGAATTCGAGGTTCTCGCGCACGGTGAGGTCCTCGAACAGCGAGAACTTCTGCGTCATGTAGCCGATGCGGCGTTTCAGTGCTTCGGCCCGTTCCGGTATCGGCAACCCGAGCACGACGATCTCGCCGGCGTTCGGCGTCAGCAGGCCGCAGAGCATCCGGATCGTGGTGGATTTGCCGGAGCCGTTCGGGCCGAGGAAGCCGTAGACCGCCGCTTTCGGCACCGTGAGGTCGACCTGGTCGACCGCCAGCAGGTCGCCGAACCGCTTCACGAGGCCGCGCGCGTGGATCGCGATGTCGTCGTCGGCGCTCACGGCACGCTGCCGCGGGGCGCGTCCGGGAATTCGGCCTGCACGGGGATGCCGACCGGCAGTTCGCCCGCCGCCACGTCGAGTTCGATCTCCGCGAGCCACGACAGACGCGACGCGTCGTCGCCGGAGAGCGCGTAATACGGAGTGAACGAAGGCTCGGACCGGATCGCGCGCACCCGGCCCGCGTACTCGGCGTCGTCGCCCTGCAGCCGCACGACCGCGGCGCTGCCGACCGCGATGTGCAGGCGGAGCGCCTCGGGTACGTAGACCCGCGCATACGGACGCTCGCCGACCAGCAGCACTGCCAAGGGGGTGCCGACGGGCACCTGGTCGCCGACCTCGAACGGCAGGCTGTCGACGACGCCGGCCCGCGGTGCGGTGATTCGCGTGCGCGCGAGGTCGACCGTGACCGTGTCGACCGCCGCCTGCGCCGCGGCGACCGCGGCCTCGGCCTGGGCGACCTGTTCGCTGCGCGTGCCGTGCTCCAGCGCCGCGAGCGTTTCCCGCGCGGCCTGCGCACCGGCCTCGGCCGCGACTGCCGCGGCGCGCGCGCGATCGAGCTCGGCCCGCGCGAGCAGCTGACGCGACACCAGGGTCTCGACGCGGCGACGTTCGCTGTGGGCGTTCGTGGCGATGCCTTCGGCGCCGCGCACGCGGGCCCGGGCTTCCGCGATCGCTTCGGGTCGCGGCCCGGCGCGCGCCTCGTCCAGCGCGGCGCGCGCGCGTGCCAGCTCCGCGGCCGCCGCATCGCCCCGGGCCGCCGTGCGCTCCGGCTCCAGCACCATCAGTTCCTCGCCTGCCGCGACCGGCTCGCCTTCGCGCACCGAGATGCCGGCGATGCGCTCGGCGACCGGTGCCGGCAGCGTGATGCGGTCGCGCTCCAGCGTGCCCGGCGCGCGAAGCGCGTCGTCTCCGCAGCCGGCCAGCAGCAGGCAGGGCATGGCGAGTCGCAGCAGCCGGTTCATCGCGGGCTCCCGATGCCGTGCAGCAGCACGGCGAGGTGATGTTCGGCCAGCGCCGCCGCGCGCGCCGGGGACGTGTCGATGCCGAGGGCGCCGGCGACCATCGGCACCGCGACGAACGGGAAGATGCAGAGGGACGCGATCGACAGCGCGACATGCGCGGGGTCGAGGTCGGCGCGGAATTCGCCGCGCTGCTGGCCGTCGCTGACGATCCGCTGCAGCATCGCCGTCATTCCGCCGGCGAACCGCCGCGGGAACACGTCGCGCAGGGCGCCTTCGGCACTGAGCACTTCGCGCACGATCAGCTGCGGCAGCCACGGGTTCGCCGCCGCGGTCGCGGTGTAGCGGCGCACGAACGCCGTGATCGCCTCCCGGGGCTCCGGACCGGCCGCGGCCACCGATGCGGCCAGGTCCTGCACGATCGGGCTCACCCGCGCTTCCAGTACCGCTTCGAGCAGCCCGGCCT
>CAMPHE010000032.1 GCA_946885815.1 uncultured Arenimonas sp. | reverse complement strand
CCTGAAGCTGCTCGGCCGCATCGACGAGGACATCCGTCTGCCAATGCTGCCGGTGACCCCGCCGACGGGGAAAGTGATCAGAGATGCAATGGTATATGCGGGTCTGTTGAACTGATTCGACGGGGCCGCGACCGGCGGACACGGCGACCGTGTGGTCGCGCCGATGCCGGGCCGCATCGTCGTGGTGAAGGCGCTGCCGGGCCACGACGTCGCCGAAGGCGAGGACGTGCTGGTGATGGAGGCGATGAAGATGGAGCTGACCCTGCGCGCGCCGCGCGCGGGCCGCATCGCCGCGGTCCGGGCCGCCGCCGGCGATTTCGTCGAGGCCGATGCGGTGCTGCTGACCCTGGAGGCGCCATGAAGACGATGCGACTGCTGTCCGCCCTGCCCTGCCTGCTGCTCGCCGCGTGCCAGGTGACCACGTTCGCGCAGGCGCCGATCGCGGCCGAATCCGGCTGTGATCCGGGGCTGGTCGGCGACTGGGGCGACCACGACCCCGCCGCGCCCGACACGCCCCCGGAAGTCGTGCTGCGCATCGACCCCGCGTGCCGCCTGGGGGTCGAGGAACACAAGCACGGCGCCGTGAAGCGCGGCGAAGCGACGCGATTGCACCTCGGCCGCCACGGCGACCACCGCTATGCGTGGGTCGACGCGAACTGGCTGATGGCGCGTTTCGACGAGGAACACCGCTTTCCCGACGGCGACGTGGTGCTGATGCGTTTCGCCGTCGACGGCGACGGCCTCGTGGTCTGGAACACCGACGACAAGCCGATGGCGCACGCGGTGATCGACGACGAACTCTCCGGCGAAGTGGTCGCGCTCGAGCACGACCTGTTCGTCCGCCTCACCGGCGAACCCGACCCGTCCGTGCTGGAGCGCGAGGGTTTCTTCGATGCCGACGCGGCGCGCTTCCGCCGCCTCGAAGGGCATTGACGATGGCGCTGCCCGCCGCCGTGCGGATCGTCGAGGTCGGGCCGCGCGACGGCCTGCAGAACGAGAAGGCGCACATTCCCACGGCGGCGAAGATCGCGCTGATCGACCGCCTGTCGGCGACCGGCCTGCGCACGATCGAGGCCACCAGTTTCGTCAGCCCGAAATGGGTGCCGCAGCTCGCCGACGCCGCCGAGGTGTTCACCGGCATCGCGAAGCGCGACGGCGTCGCCTACCCGGTGCTGGTGCCGAACCTGCAGGGCTACGAACGGGCCCGCACGGTGGGCGCGACCGAAGTCGCGGTGTTCGCGGCCGCGTCCGAGGCGTTCAGCCGGAAGAACATCAACGCGACGATCGACGAGAGCCTCGCGCGCTTCGTGCCGGTGCTCGAGCGCGCGCGCGCCGACGGCGTGCGCGTTCGCGGCTACGTGTCGACGGTGCTCGGCTGCCCGTACCAGGGCGAGGTGCCGCTGGCCGACGTGGTGCGCGTCGCGAAGCGGCTGCACGACCTCGGCTGCTACGAGGTGTCGCTCGGCGACACGATCGGGATCGGCACGCCGGCCAAGGCGCGGGCGATGCTGCGCGCGGTCGCCAGCGCGGTCCCGATGCCCGCCCTCGCCGTGCATTTCCACGACACGCGCGGGCAGGCGCTGGCGAACCTGCTGGCGTGCCTGGAGGAAGGCGTCGCGGTGGTCGACGCGGCGGTGTCGGGCACCGGTGGCTGCCCGTACGCGCCGGGTGCCAGCGGCAATGTCGCCACCGAGGACGTGGCCTACATGCTGCAGGGGATGGGTATCGAGACCGGCGTGGACCTCGCGGCGCTGGTGGATACCGGCCGCTGGCTGGCCGGCCTGCTCGGTCGCGTTTCCGGCAGCAAGGTCACGCTCGCATCCGCCTGAGGGCGGCTGGCGTGCCGAAGGCCCGGGTGTATGCTCGGGTCGTCCCTCGCGATGCATCGACCGGTTTCGCATGCAACGAGACACGCCACGCAGCGACCGCGACACCTCCGACGCCGTCCATGACGGCGGCACGCGCGTCGCGGGCCTGATCGAGCGGATCGACGCGGTGCTGCGCGGCGCCGAGTCCGCCACCCCCGAACTGCTGCGCGAGCTGCGTGCGGGCCTGCAGGCGCTGCACGAGGACGTCGACGCGACGCATCGCCGCTACGATTCGCTGTTCAACGCCGTGCCCGACCCGATCAGCGTGCTCGATGCGCAAGGCCGCGTGCTGGAGCTCAACGACGCCGGCGTGCGCGCGTATCGCCGGCCGCGGCACGAGATCGTCGGCCGGCTGGTGCACGTGATCAATCCCGACCTGCCGGCCGATCACATGGCGCCGGTGATGGAAGCGCTCGGCCGCGGCGAGACCTTCGTCGTCGAGGTCGAGAACATGCGCTCGGACGGCAGCCGGTTCCCGGTGGAAGTGCACTCGGCCGGTTTCCAGGACGGCCCGCACCACAACGTGATCGCGGTCGCCCGCGACCTGTCGCACCGCCGCGAGGCGGAGATGAACTACCACGCGCTGCTGGTCGCGATCGACAAGGGCGTGCTGTTCCAGGGCCCGGACGGCGCGGTGCGCTCGGCCAACGCCGCGGCCTTCCGCATCCTCGGCCTCGACGAGGCGCAGGACATCGGCGAAGCGCTGCGCTGGCAGGACTGGCTGGTGATCGACCATCGCGGCTGGCCGATCGCGTTCCGCGACATGCCGCCGATGCGCGCGCTGGCGTCGGGGCGCATCGTCGAGAGCACGCTGCTCGGGCTGCACCATCGCCAGAAGCAGCAGTTGACGTGGATTTCGGCCACGTCCGTGCCGCAGTTCAAGCCCGGCTCGGCGACGCCGCACCAGGTGGTGACGCTGTTCTCGGACGTGACCGAACTCAAGCGCGACAGCGCGCTGTTCCTGCGCGCCCAGGCGCTGGCGCGCGTCGGCGGCTGGGAATGGGACGGCGGCCGCGGCCGCCTGTACTTCACCGACGAGGCGCTGCGGATCCTCGGCCGGCGCGACGACCCGCCGCGCGGCCTGCCCGACCTGCTGGCGCAGATCCAGCCCGCCTCGCGCGACGCCGTCGCCGACGCGGTGCAGAGCCTGGTCCGCGACGGCGGCGGCTTCGACCTCGAGGTGCCGCTGCAGCGCCCCGACGGCGAATCGCACTGGGTGCGCCTGATCGGCCAGTCCGAGGGCCGCGCGCCGATGTCGACACGCATCAACGGCACGCTGCAGGACGTCACCCAGCGCCGACAGATCGAGGAGGCGCTGCGCAGCCAGGCGCGTACCGACGCTTTGACCGGCCTGCTCAACCGCGACGGCGTGCTCACCGAACTGGAGCGGCGCATCGGTTCCGGCCACGCCGGCACGACGGTGGCGTACATCGACCTCGACCGCTTCAAGCTGGTGAACGACCTGCTGGGCCACAGCGCCGGCGACCACCTGCTGGTGAACGTGGCGCGCCGCCTCGAACGCGCGATCGGCGACACCGGGCTGCTGGCCCGTTTCGGCGGCGACGAGTTCCTGGTGCTCGCCGAACTCGGCGACGACCCCGCTGCGGCCGACGCGCTCGCCGAGCGCATCACGAAGGCGTTCGGCGACAGTTTCCGCTACGCCGGCGAGGAATTCACGATCACCACCAGCGTCGGGCTGGCGCGGCATCCGGAGCACGGCCGCACGGTGCAGCAGCTGGTGAACAACGCCGACACCGCGATGTACGACGCCAAGCGCCGCGGCCGCAATACGTGGCAGCGGTTCAACCCGGAGCTGGCGCAGAAGCAGCACGACCGCGTGCAGGTGGAAGGCCAGCTGCGCCGCGCGGTCGACAACGGCGAGTTCCACCTCGTCTACCAGCCGCTGGTGACGCTGCGCGACGGCCGCGTCTGCAGCGCCGAGGCGCTGATCCGCTGGTCGAACCCGGTGCTCGGCGAGCTGCGGCCCGACCATTTCATCGGCCATGCGGAGACCACCGGCGACATCGTGCGCATCGGCGCGTGGGTGATCCAGGCCGCCTGCCGGCAGATGGCGATCTGGCGCGAATCCGGGCTGCGGCTGGAACGCATCGCGGTGAACGTGTCGTATCGCCAGTTCCTCACCGAGGACCTGCCGCAGATCATCCGCGACGCGCTGCGCGAGCACGCCCTGCCCGGCTCGGCGCTGGAGCTGGAATTCACCGAGCGCGTGCTGATCGAGGACGCGCCCGACACGCACCGCACGTTCGAGACGCTGCGCGGCCTCGGCGTGGTGCTGACGATCGACGATTTCGGCGAAGGCTACAGCGCGCTCAATTACCTGCGGCGGCTGCCGATCCACGGGCTGAAGCTCGCGCAGGGATTCCTGCAGGGCGTGCCGGCCAATCCGTCGGACGTGGCGATCTGCCAGGCGGTCGCCGGGATGGCCCGCGGGCTGGGGCTGGAGGTGGTCGCCGAAGGCGTCGAGACCCCGGCGCAGCGCGATTTCCTCACCGGGCTCGGCATCGGCGTGGGCCAGGGTTTCCTGTTCTCGCGGGCGCTCGACGCCGAGGCGTTCGGCGACTACGCGCGGCACGCCGGGCTGCGCGACACGGTGTCGCTGCCGGCCTGAGGCGGGGTACGGCGGGCGCGCCGCGACGACGGCGGATCGCTTAGAATCGCCGCCTTTCCCCGAGGGGCGATCCATGCAGCTCAACGACATCCGTGCCGTCGTCACCGGCGGCGTTTCCGGCCTCGGCTTCGCCGTCGCCCGGCATCTGGTCGCGGCCGGCGCGAAAGTCGCGCTGTTCGACGTGAACGACGAAAAGGGCGCCGCCGCCGTGGCCGAGCTCGGCGAGGGCGCCGCGCGCTATTTCCGGGTCGACGTCACCGACGAGGCGGCCGTCGTCGCCAATGTCGCCGCGGCGCGCGACTTCAGGGGCAGCGTCAACGCCGCGATCAACTGCGCCGAGATCCTCGGCGCCGGCCGCGTGCTGGGCAAGGAAGCGCCGATGCCGCTGAAGACTTTCGCGACGACGGTGATGGTGAACCTCGTCGGCAGCTTCAACGTCGCCAAGGCCGCCGCCGACCTGATGCAGCACCTGCCTGCCGGCGAAGACGGCGAGCGCGGCGTGATCGTCAATACCGCGAGCGTCGCCGCGTACGAAGGGCAGATCGGCCAGGCCGCCTATTCCGCGTCGAAGGGCGGCGTGGTCGCGATGACGCTGCCGATGGCGCGCGAGCTGTCGCGCTTCGGCATCCGCGTCAACACTGTCGCTCCCGGCATCTTCTGGACACCGATGGTCGACGGCATGCCGGAAGCCGTGCAGCAGTCGCTGTCGGCCTCGATCCCGTTCCCGTCGCGTCTCGGCCGGCCGGAGGAGTTCGCCGACCTCGTCGCGTACATCCTCGGCAACCGCTACCTCAACGGCGAGACGATCCGGCTCGATGGCGCCGTCCGCCTCGCCCCGAAATAACCACCCGATCCCCACTGTAGGAGCGGCTTCAGCCGCGATGCGAACGAAATGAAAGCTTTCGACGTAAAGAAAGGCAACGTCATCGAACACGCCGGCACCGTGTACCAGGTGCGCGATATCGAACGCAGTTCGCCCCAGGGCCGCGGCGGCAACGTCAAGTACCGCTTCACGATGTATTCGGTGCCCGGCGGCGTGAAGTACGACCTCAGCGTCGGCGCCGAGGACGAGCTGCGCGAGGTCGAGCTGAGCCGGCGCGAATCGAACTTCTCGTACAAGGACGGCGACGCCTTCGTGTTCCTCGACGCCGAGGACTACACGCCCTACCAGCTCGACGCCGACGTCGTCGGCGACGCCGCCGGCTACATCACCGAAGGCCTCGAGGGCTGCTACGTGCTGCTGATCGAAGACGCGCCGGTCGCGGTGCAGCTGCCGCCGTCGGTGGTGCTCGAAGTGGTCGACACCCCGCCGGAACTCAAGGGCGGCACCGCGACCAAGCGTCCGAAACCGGCGCGCCTCAATACCGGCATCGAGATCATGGTCCCGGAATACATCGTCACCGGCGAGCGCATCGAAGTGTCGACGGCGACCGGCGAATTCGCAGGGCGGGCGGAGCGGTCCAACCACTGACATGCGACGCCGCGCGCGCCGCCCGCTCACGCGGGCGGTTCGCGGCGCGCGAGCCATCTGCGCGCCATCCGCCGCACCGACGCGTCCGCCTGCGGGTCGGCCGCCACCGTACCGATCGCCCGCCACGCCAGCGCCAGCGATTCTTCGTTGAGCGCGAACGCCTCGCCCGCGGCGGCACGAACGACGAAACGCACGTCGTAGTGGAAATGTTCCGGCTCGTCGCGGCGCGCCGGGATCGCGTGGCGGTCGAGGTCGAAGATGCCCGGTTCGAGCGTCAGCCCGCGCAGCCCGGTTTCCTCCTGCGCCTCGCGCAGCGCGACCGCCGCCAGGTCGGGGTCGCCGTCGGCGTGCCCGCCCGGCTGCACCCACAGGCCCAGCTTGCGGTGGTGCATCAGCAGCGTGCGCTCGCCGTCGGCGCTGACGACGAACGCCGAACCCGTGAAATGCCCCACCGCGTGCCGCCGCTCGAAGGTCGCCGGCGACGACCCGAGGAAGCGCCGGAATTCTGCGACCACGGCCGCGTCGTCGGGGTGGCGGATCGCGTAGTCGGCCAGCATCCGCGACAGCGGCAGGGGCGCTTCGCGGGTCGGCATCAGGTCGGAAGTCATGGGCCGCGATTCTGGCAGGAACCGCCCCCGCACTGCGTCTTGCCGATTTTTCCCGGGCCGGGTTATGGTGGCCCGCCGTTCGCGCCGGGGTGCGCGGCGCGCGACGCCGCCAGGCCCGTTCCAATCCGTTCCAGGGGAATCGAATGCTCAAGAATCTGTTCGCGGTCAAGCCGGTCGCTCCGGCCCCGCACGTCGACGCCGGCGAGCCGGTCGAAGGCAGCCTGACCGGCGAAGCCACGCTCAAGCGCACGCTCACCGCGCGCCAGCTGGTGTTCCTCGGCGTCGGCGCGGTCATCGGTGCCGGCATCTTCGTGCTCAGCGGCCAGGCCGCCGCCGCGTATGCCGGCCCGGCCGTGATGCTCAGCTTCGTCATCGCCGGTATCGCCTGCGCGTTCGCCGGCCTGTGCTACGCCGAGTTCGCGGCGATGATGCCGGTCTCCGGCAGCGCCTACTCGTATTCCTACGCCACGCTCGGCGAATTCGTCGCGTGGTTCATCGGCTGGAACCTGGTGCTCGAATACATGTTCGCCGCGTCGACCGTCGCGGTCGGCTGGTCGGGCTACCTCAACAGCATGCTCGGCAACCTCGGCATGGCGCTGCCGACGGCGCTGTCGCAGGCGCCGCTGAACATGGTGGAAGGGTCGCTCGCCTACACCGGCGGCATCATCAACCTGCCCGCGGTGCTGATCATCGCGGCGATCAGCGGCCTGTGCTACGTCGGCATCACGCAGTCGGCGATGGTCAACTCGGTCATCGTCGCGATCAAGGTCGTCGTGATCCTGCTGTTCCTCGCGTTCGGCGCGCAGTACGTCAACCCGGACAACTGGGTGCCCTTCATTCCGGAAAACACCGGCCCGGGCCAGTACGGCATGGACGGCGTGATCCGCGGCGCGGCGGTCGTGTTCTTCGCCTACATCGGCTTCGACGCGGTCTCCACCGCGGCTGGCGAGGCGAAGAACCCGCAGCGCGACATGCCGATCGGCATCCTCGGTTCGCTGTTCTTCTGCACGCTGATCTACATCCTGATGGCCGCGGTGCTCACCGGCATGCTGCCGTACTCGCAGCTCGGCACGGCCAAGCCCGTCGCGACGGTGCTGGAGGCGTATCCGAGCCTGCTGTGGCTGAAGTGGGTGGTCGAGATCGGCGCGATCGCCGGCCTCAGCTCGGTGATCCTGGTGATGCTGATGGGCCAGCCGCGCATCTTCTACTCGATGTCGAAGGACGGCCTGCTGCCGCCGTTCATGGCGAAGATCCACCCGAAGCACCAGACGCCGTACATCGGCACGATCATCGTCGGCGTCATCGCCGCGGTGCTCGCCGGCTTCCTGCCGATCGGCGTGCTCGGCGACCTGGTGTCGATGGGCACGCTGCTCGCGTTCGCGACGGTCTGCGTCGGCGTGCTGATCCTGCGCCGCACGCGGCCGGATCTGCCGCGGCCGTTCCGGGTGCGTGGCGTCTGGTTCGTGTGCCTCGCCGGCGCCGCCGCCTGCCTGTACCTGTTCTGGCAGCCGTTCAAGGAGCACTACACGCTGATGCTCGGCTGGACCGCGATCGGCATGCTCATCTACTTCGGCTACGGCTACCGCCACAGCAATCTCCGGAAGTAATCCGATGGCGAACGTGAAGAAGATCGGGCCATGGCTGGCCACGTTCCTCGTGGCCAACAACATGATCGGCTCGGGCTTCTTCCTGCTGCCGGCCTCGCTGGCCGGCCAGGGCGGCGTCACGGCGCTGTCGTGGGTCATCGGGCTGGTGATCGCGATCGTCATCGGCGCCGCGTTCGCCCGCCTCGCCCGCAGCTATCCCGATCTTTCCAGCCCGGACGACTACGTGCGGCCGGCGCTGGGCCGGGACATGGGCTTCCTCGCGACGACGCTGTACTGGGTCGCCGCCTGGGCCGGCAACAACGCGATCGCGGTCGCGGCGTTCGGTTATCTCGTGATGCTGCTGCCGATCGCCGGCGACGACGGCACGCTGCGCCTGTGCGGCCAGCTGGCGCTGATCTGGGCGATGTTCGCCGTGAACCTGCTCGGGCCGCGGCCGGTCGCGCGCTTCCAGTCGTTCTGCGTCGTGTTCGGCCTGCTGCCGGTGGCGATGGTGCTGACCACCGGCTGGGGCAGCTTCGACCGCGGCATCTACGACGCCGCCTGGAACGTCACCGCCGCCAGCGACCTGAGCGTGGTGATGGCCAACCTGGCGCCGGTGTTCTGGGCGTTCGTCGGGCTGGAAACCGGCGCGATGGTCGCCGGCCTCGTCGAGGACCCGGACCGCAACGTGCCGCGCGCGACGATCGGCGGCGTCCTGATCGCCGGCGTCGTCTACCTCGTGTCGTCGGTGCTGGTGATGGGCATCGTGCCGCACGGCGAACTCGCCGATTCGAGCGCGCCGTTCGTGCTGGTCGCGGTGGCCATCCTCGGGCCGTGGGCCGGGCCGCTGATCGCCGGCGCCGCGGCGCTGAAGGCCACCGGCACGCTCGGCGGCTGGATGCAGGTGACCGGCGAAGCCGGCGCGCGCGCCGCGCAGCGCGGCTACCTGCCGCGCTGGTTCGGCCACACGCTGCGCAACGGCGCCGCGCACTGGGGCCTGCTGTTCGTCGCGCTGGCGATGACCGGCATCGCGTTCCTGACGCTGGCCCCGACCGTCGCCGACCAGTTCGGCACGCTGATCGGCTGGGTGACGCTGCTGATCGTGCTCGCCTACTTCGCCGCCGGGCTGTCGCTGATCGTCGGCACGCCGGAAAAACCCTCCGGCCTGCGCGAAAAGGCGCTCGGCATCGGCGCGCTGCTCGGCTGCGGGCTGCTGATCTTCACTTCGCCGTGGACGATGATCGCCGGCGCATTCGCGGTCGCGGTGGTCAGCTGGATCCTGTTCCGCCTGTTCGGAACGCGGGCCCGCGCGACGACCGGCTGAGACCCGCGCCGGCCCGATTCAGCACGTCGGCCGGATTTCGCCGGACTTCAGCCGCGCGAGGTAGCTCTGCAGTTCGCGCTTCACGACCGGCATCAGCAGGTACACGCCGATCAGGTTCGGGATCGCCATGATGAACAGCAGCGCGTCGGCGATGTCGACGATGCTGCCCAGCGGCATCGTGCAGCCGACGACGGCCGCCGCGAGGTAGAACACCTTGAAGCCGTAAAGCGCGACCTTCGATTCGCGGAACAGGAAGCTGCACGCCTTCGCGCCGTAATAGCCCCACGTGATCGTCGTCGAGAACGCGAACAGCAGCACGACCACCGCCAGCGCGTAAGGCATCCAGCTGCCGACCGTCGCGAACGCGTTGGACGTCAGCTGCACGCCGTCGGCGCCGCCGACCACGTGCTGGTTCGTGATGATGATCACCAGCGCGGTCATCGTGCAGATCACGACCGTGTCGATGAACGGCTCCCAGAGCGCGACGAAACCTTCGGTGACCGGCTCTCGCGTCTTGACGGCCGAATGCGCGATCGCCGCCGAACCCAGCCCGGCCTCGTTCGAGAACGCCGCGCGGCGGAAGCCCTGGATCAGCGCGCCGACGACGCCGCCGGCGACGCCTTCGGCGGTGAACGCGCCGTCGATGATCGCCATGAACGCCGCCGGCACCTGGCCGAGGTTGCTGAGGATCACGAACGCGGCGCCGATCAGGTACAGCGCTGCCATGCCCGGCACCAGCCGCGCGGTGACACTGCCGATGCGCGAAATGCCGCCGATGACGACGATGCCCGCGAGGACGGCATACACGAGGCCGAAGCCGAGGCTGGAATCCGCCAGCGCGCCACCGGACACGTTCGCCATCTGCGCGTACGCCTGGTTCGCCTGGAACATCGCGCCGGCGCCGATCGCGCCGAGCATCGTGCACAGCGCGAAGACGACGGCCAGCACGACGCCGAGCGGCGCCAGCCTCGGGTAGTTCTCGGCGATGCCGCGGCGCAGGTAGTACATCGGCCCGCCGGAGATCGTGCCGTCGGGCTTCTCGAGGCGATACATCACGCCCAGCGTGCATTCGACGAACTTCGAACTCATGCCGAGGAAGCCGGCGAGCACCATCCAGAACGTCGCGCCCGGGCCGCCGATCGTGATCGCGACCGCGACACCGGCGATGTTGCCGAGGCCGACGGTGCCCGACACCGCCGACGTCAGCGCGCGGAAGTGGCTCACTTCTCCGGCGCAGGTGGGGTCCGAATATCTGCCCCGTATCAGGTCGAACCCGTGCCTGAAGCCGCGGAGGTTGATGAAGCGGAAGTACAGCGTGAACACCAGGCCGGCGAGGATCAGCCAGCCGACGATCAGCGGAAACATCACCGGCGCGTCGTCGGTGCCGGCGACGCGGACGGACGCGAAGATGACGCCGGACACGGCGTCGGCAACCGGGCGTACCGCCGCGTCGATCTTCTCGGCCAGTGTCGGCGCCACGACC
>CAMPHE010000031.1 GCA_946885815.1 uncultured Arenimonas sp. | reverse complement strand
GAGATGCGCTATTTCGCCGGCCTGTCGGAGACCGAGATCGCCGGCCTGCTGAAGCGTTCCGAGCGCAGCATCCGTCGCGACTGGCAGAAGGCGCGGATGTTCCTGCTGGCCGCGCTGCAGGGCTGACCGGCCGGTCGACGTGGACACGGCACGCTGGTCGACGCTGTCGGCGCTGCTCGACGAACTGCTCGAGATGGAACCGCCCGACGTGGCCCGCCGCGTCGAAGAACTGACCCTCGCCGATCCCGAACTGGGCGCCGAACTGCGACGCATGCTCGCGCTGGAGGATGCGCGGCCCGATTTCCTGGCGGAATCGCTGGTCGAATCGGCGGCGTTCGCGCCGCAGCCGGGGCAGTCGATCGGGCCGTACCGGCTCGAGCGGCCACTGGGCGAGGGCGGCATGGGGCAGGTGTGGCTCGCGCTGCGCGCCGACGGGCTCTACCACCGGCGCGTGGCACTGAAGCTGCTGCGCCCCGGCCTCGGCGACGCGGGGCTGCGCACGCGGTTCACGCGCGAACGGCAGATCCTCGCGCGACTGGGGCACGCGCACATCGCGCGCCTGCTCGACGCCGGCATCAGCGCCGACGGCCAGCCGTTCCTCGCGCTCGACTATGTCCACGGCGAAGCGATCACCGACTACGCGTCCAAGCTCGCGCTCGGCGTGCCGGAACGGCTGCAGCTGTTCCTGCAGGTGTGCGAGGCGGTGAGCCATGCGCACGCGAACCTGGTCGTGCACCGCGACCTGAAGCCGTCGAACATCATGGTGACGCCCGCCGGCGAAGTGAAGCTGCTCGACTTCGGCATCGCCAAGCTGCTCGACGAGGCGGGGCGCAACGCCACCGAGATCACCGGCACCGGCACGCGCGCGTTCACGCTGCACTACGCGGCACCCGAACAGCTGCGCAACGGCGTGATCACGACGATGACCGACGTCTATTCGCTCGGCGTCGTGCTCTACGAGCTGCTGGTCGGGCGCAAGCCTTACGATCCGTCGCGCACCACCGACGCGGCGTGGGAAGAAGCGATCCTCAGCGAGGACCCGGTGCGGCCGTCGGTCGCCGCGGCGCGGCAGTTCCGCGAGACTGGCGCGCCGCACCAGCGCCGCATCGCGCGCGAGCTCGCCGGCGATCTCGACAACATCCTGCTGCGCGCGCTCGCGAAGGCGCCGGAAGACCGTTACGTCTCGGTCGAGGCGCTCGCGCAGGACCTGCGCCGCTATCTCGGCGGCCGGCCGGTGCTCGCGCGCGCGCAGAGCCTCGGCTATCGCGCGCGCAAGTTCATCGGGCGCAATTCGCTCGCGCTCGCGACGGGCGCGGTGATGACGGGCCTGCTGCTCGCGGCGCTCGCGTTCGTCGCTTGGCAGGCGCAGCGGGCGATCGAGGAAGCCGAGCGCGCGACCGCGATGCAGTCGTTCGTGATCGCGCTGTTCGAGAACACCGACCAGGCCGGCGCGCGCGAAGGGCTCGACGTGCGCACGCTGCTCGACGCCGGCGTGCGCCGCGCCGACACCGAACTCGTGCGACAGCCGCAGGCTCGCGCGGAACTGCTCGGGCTCGTCGCCCGGCTGCGGCAGGGGCTCGGCGACGATCGCGCCGCGCTGGAGCTGCTCGATCGCCAGTCGCAGGTGCTGTCGACGCTCGAGGGGGACGCGCCGGCGCGGATGGGCATCGAATCGGCCGCGCTGCGCGGGCGCAGCCTGCGTGCGCTCGGCGAACCGCAGGTGTGCGTGCGGGCGCTGGTGCCGTGGCTCGCGGTCAGCGAGGCGCAGGCGGCGCAGCAGCCGCTCGCGGTCGCGGAATTCCTGTCGCAGCTCGGCCGCTGCCATCGCGATCTCGGCGGGGGCGGCGACGTCGCGCGCGACCTGTTCGGGCAGGCGCTGTCGCTGCGCCAGCGCGGAACCTCGCCGTCCACCGCGCTGCAGGCCGAGAGCCAGGCCGATCTGGCCGGGCTGCTGGCGGACGAAGGGCGCTACCGGGAAGCGGTCGAAGCGATGCGCCAGGCGCTGGACCTGCTGCGCGAGAGCGGCGGAGACCGCAATTCCCTCGGCGTCGAGATCTGGCGCGAGCTCGGCGGGCTGCATGGTGCGCTCGGCGACGCGATGGAAAGCGAGGCCTCGCTGCGCCAGGCGCTGGAGATTTCGCTCACGCGCTTCGGCGCGCAGCATCCGCTCACCGTCGGCGTGCAGCGCGCGCTCGGCTCGGTGCTGATCGAGGCCGGCAAGCTCGACGAAGCGGAGCGGCTGCTGACACAGGCACACGAGCGCCTGCTGGCGCGGTTCGGGCCGGACCATCCGGAAGTGGCGGAGTCGTGGCATCTGCTCGGCGGGCTCGGTCACGAGCAGGGGCGGCTGGCCCAGGCGCAGGACGCGCTGCAGCAGGGTCTGACCCTGTATCGCCGCTCGGGGGCGCTGGCGCAGCGGCCGTCGGTGCTGTGCGATCTCGCCGACGTGCGGCTGGCGCTCGGCCAGGCCGACGGCGCCGAGCTGCTGGCGCGGGAGTGCCAGCAGCTGGCGCTGGCGCGGCAGCCGCGGCTCGCGGCGCGCGCGGACACGTTGCTGGCGGACGTCGCGCGGCGGCGCGGCAATCTCGCCGCCGCGCAGGCGCTGCTGGTGTCGGCGGAACAGCGGCTGCTCGACGCGGGCGTGGACGGCGGCGGGCCGTCGTTCGACCGGGTCGCGCTGGCGCGCGTCTCGATCGCGCTGGAGGCCGATCGCCTAGGCGAAGCGGCCGCGGCGCTCGACGCGCTCGATGCGGTGGACCGCGCGGTGCCCGCGCGTGCGCACGCCCCGTGGTGGACGTGGCGCCTGTCGGCGCTGCGCGCGGAACTGGAGTGTCGCGCGGGCCGCACCGGCGCGGGGCGCGACCGGCGCGACACCGCGCTGCGCGAGGCCGCTACCGGACAGCCGCAGCGGCAGCGGCTGCTGGACGAGATCGCGGCGCTGGCCCCTTCGTGCCGGGGTGAAAATCTGCTCTGAGCAGATTTTTTTTCCGGGAGCGCGGCTGAAGCCGCTCCTACAGGGGGAGCTGGGGTTGCTGGAGGTCGAGCTGGCCTTCGCCGGCCATGATCTTCTTGAATTCGCCGCGGCTGACGGAGACGTAGCGGTCGTTGCCGCCGATCTCGACCTGCGGGCCGTCGCTCACCGCGCGGCCGTGTTCGTCGACACGCACCACCATCGTCGCCTTGCGCCCGGTGTGGCAGATCGTCTTGATCTCGACGAGGTTGTCGGCCCACGCCAGCAGGTACTGGCTGCCTTCGAACAGCTCGCCGCGGAAATCGGTGCGCAGGCCGTAGGCGAGCACGGGGATGTTCTCCCGGTCGACGATCTCCCCCAGCTGCCACACCTGCGCTTTCGCGAGGAACTGCGCTTCGTCGACGAGCACGCAGTGCAGCGGCCCGTTCGCGGCGATGTCGGCGCGCACCAGCGCGAGCAGGTCGTCGTCACGGCCGAAGATCGTGCCGCGCGCCGCGAGCCCGATGCGCGACGCGACCTGGCCCTCGCCGTAGCGGTCGTCCAGCTTCGGCGTCAGGATCAGCGTGCGCATGCCGCGCTCGCGGTAGTTGTACGCGCTCTGCAGCAGCGTCGTGGTCTTCCCGGCATTCATCGCCGAGTAGTAGAAGTAGAGCTTGGCCAAGGTTCCGGATCCGCGGAGGCGAGGCGGCATTATCGCCGCCGCCGCCCGTGGTGTCCGGACGGCCGGCTCAGTCGCCCGCGTCGGAAACGCGATCGACGGCCTCGATGGCGCCGACGTCGACCTGTCCGCGGCCGTAGCCGTGGCCCTGCGCGTCCTGCCACGCGTAGTACCCGTCGGGCGTCCAGTAGCGGTCGGCCATGAAGGCGCTGGCGTCGACGCCGCGGAAGCGTCCGCCGACGAGGATGTTCACGGTGCGCGCGCCGACCGAATGCGCGCGGCTCTCGCGGAAACCGCGACGCGCGCGCTGCATCAGCACGTCGAGCCGCGGCCGCGCCGCGTCGTCGCCGTATTCGGCGAGATAGGCCCCACCCCGCGCCAGCGCGTCCCGGCGCGTGGCTTCGTCCAGCGCCGCCCAGTACGCCTCGCGCTTCGCGATCGGCAGCGGGTAGCCCCGTTCGCCGGCGAGGTCCATCCAGATGTAGCCGAGGGCGCGGTCCTGCGTCACGCCGCGGCCGGTCCAGTACATCTCGCCGAGGATGGCCTGCGACGCCTTGTCGGCATGTCGCGCGGCGACGGTCAGGTCCGCCACCGCGCCGGCGAGGTCGCCGCGGTCGAGCTTGTCGAGTGCCTGCAGCCGATAGGAAATGTCCGGGTGAGTCGCCAGAAAGCGGTCGGACTGCACGATCCGCGCTTCGGTTTCATTCGACGGCGTCGGGGCGAACAACGACGCGTCGGCGACACACGGCGACACGGACAGCAGCAGGGCGGGAATCCAGCGCATGACGGCTTCTCCTGTTGTATTACACACGTAATAACTGATCTATTACGCCTGTAAAACAACAGTGTCAACCCCGGAGCCGCGTGCGTGCATCGCCGCGCGCGGACGTCACCCGCCTGCGTTCGCGTCAGTCGGACGCCGGTTCGTCCGCGTCGGTGAGCACTTCGCCGACGCTGACGTCGCCTTCCGGCGGCTTCTTCCAGTCGTAGTCCTGCCAGTGCCAGTACTGCTCGGGCTTCCAGAACTTGTCCTGGTAGAACGTCGATCCGCGGATCTGGCGCATGCCGCCCGGCGTCGGGATCATGATCGTGAGGTTGCCGACCGACCCGACGCGGCTGCCGGTGAGGTTGCGACGTTCCCGCTTCAGCAGGCGCTCGAGCCGGGGCTTCGCCGCCGGGTCGCCGAACTCGTCGTACATCGGCCGGCCGAGTTCCACCGCCCGCGCTCGTTCCGCGTCGTCGAGCGCCGCCCAGTACTGTTCGCGCTTCGCGATCAGCACCGGATAGCCGCGCTCGGCGGCGATGTCCATCCATGCGTAGCCGACCGCGCGGTCGGGGGCCACGCCTTCGCCCTTCCAGTACATCTCGCCGAGCATGCCCTGCGACGGCTTGTCGCCGAAGCGCGCCGCATGCCGGAAATCCTCCAGCGCGCGCGGCCACTGGCCCTGCGCATGGCGTTCGAGGCCCGAGAGGCGGTATTTCAGGTCGGGGTGCGCCGCGAGGAACGACTCCGACATCATCAGTTCGCGTTCCAGCGGCCGACGGTTCGGGTCGGTCGAGTCCTGGCCGAACGCGGGCGAGGCGGCGAGCGCGGCGAGCAGCGCGAAGGCGCGGAAACGGATCATCGGCGCGTTCCTCGTGGGGTGTGCGGCGACTCTAGGCGCCGCCGCGACGCGACCGCATCGCCCGTCAGTCATGCCGGGCGATCGAACCCCAGCAGTGCGATCGCGTCGCGCCATCCGGTGTCCCCGGGCGCGTGCACCGCCAGCCGGCGGCCGTCCCGCGGATGCGTGAACGCGAGCCGCTCGGCGTGCAGCAGCATCCGGTGCACGCCGCGCATCCGGAACGCGAGGTTGTGGCGGCCGTCGCCGTGGCTGGTGTCGCCGACGAGGTGGTGGTGGATGTGTTTGAGGTGCCGCCGGATCTGCCGGAACCGGCCCGTCAGCGGCGAACAGCGCAGCAGCGCGTAGCGCGACGTCGGATGCTGCGCGCTGGGCCAGTCGACCTCGGTGGTGGCCACCGTCGCGAAGCGCGTCTGCGCCGGTTTCTTCGCCGGCTTGCCGGGGCCGCCGTCGAGCGGATGGTCGATCACCCCTTCGGCCGGGTCGGGCCAGCCGCGGCAGACCGCGAGGTAGTCCTTCCCGAAGCCGCCGTCCATCAGCTGCTTCCCCAGCGCCGAAGCGGTGTCGCGGTCGAACGCCAGCAGCAGGCAGCCGCTCGTCGCGCGGTCGAGCCGGTGCACGAGGAAGATCGGCCGGCCGAACTGCTCGCGCAGCCGATCCGCGGCGAAGTCGGTCTCGCCGCGTGCCAGCGCGCTGTCGTGGACCATCAGGCCGGCGGGCTTGTCGACGACCGCGAGCGCGTCGTCGGCGAACAGCACGTCGAGCGTCGGCGACGCCGCGTCGAGAGCCCGGGCATCGCCGGTGCGGGTCATCCGACGCCGAAGCCCCGATAGAGCAGCACCGCGACGAACAGCGCGACGCTGATCGCCGCCACCCACCCCGGGATCGCGTCCTGCTCGCGTCGATGCAGCAGCGCGCCGGGCAGTATCGGGCCGACGACCGTCGCGGTCACCGCCGCGGCCACGCCGCGAGGAAGGCGCCGAACGCGCCGAGCCCGGCGATGACCGCCGCCGCCGGAATGCCCCACAGCCGTGGACCGCCCGCCTCGAGGCCGACCAGCACCGCCGCGACGATCATCAGCCCGGTGCCGAGGATCGCGTACACCGTCTGGCGCTGGCCGGCGCGCGAGATGCGCGCGAGTTCGGCCAGGTCGTCGCTGCGCATCCGGATCGTGTGCTCGCCGCGCACCTGCTGCGCGAGGAAGTCGTGCAGCAGCCGCGGCATGTCGGGCGCGTGCGTGATCAGCTCCGGCAGCCGCTTGCGGAATTCCGCGCCGAGCGTCGCCGGGCTGTAGCGCTCGCGCAGGATGCGCTCGAGCACCGGGCGCGCCTCGGCCCAGATGTCGAGCTTCGGGTCGAGCAGCCGGCCGACGCCCTCGATGTTCAGCAGCGTCTTCTGCAGCAGGATCAGCTGCGGCTGCAGCGTGAGCTGGTAGCGCTGCGCGGTGCGGAACAGCTTCACCAGCACCTCGCCGAGCGAGATCTCGCTCAGCGGCCGGGTGAAATACGGCTCGCACACCGCGCGCACCGCGGCTTCCAGCTCGTCGATGCGCGTCGTCGCCGGCATCCAGCCGGCCTCGATGTGCAGCTCGGCGATCCGGCGGTAGTCGCGCTGGAAGATCGCCATGAAGTTCTCGGCGAGGTAGTACTGGTCGCGCCGGTCGAGCTGGCCGACGATGCCGAAGTCGATCGCGATGAAGCGCGGATCCTCCGGCTTGCCCGGGTCGACCCAGATGTTGCCGGCGTGCGCGTCGGCGTGGAAGAAATTGTCGCGGAACACCTGCGTGTAGAACACGCGCACGCCGCGCGCCGCCAGCGCCTTGCGGTCGATGCCGGCGGCATCGAGCGCGGCGATGTCGTCGGAAGGAATCCCCCGCACGCGCTCCATCGTGAGCACGTTCTCGCTGCTGTGCGACCAGAACACCTCCGGCACGTACAGCTCGTCGCTGCCGAGCCAGGTGCGCCGCATCAGGCTCGCATTCGCGCCTTCGCGCTGCAGGTCGAGTTCGGCGAACAGCGTGCCCTCGATCTCGCTGACCACTTCCTGCGGCCGGATCTTGTCCGCGGCCGGATGCGTGCTTTCCGCGAACGCGGCCAGCGTCCGCAGCAGCGCGATGTCGTCGGCGATGCGCCGGCCGATGCCCGGCCGCAGCACCTTGACCACCACCTCGCGGCCGTCGTGCAGCCGCGCCGCATGCACCTGCGCGATCGACGCCGACGCCAGTGGCGTCTCGTCGAATTCGGCATAGAGCTCGGCGATGGGACGACCGAGCGCCTGTTCGATCCGCGCGCGGGCCGCGGCGCCGGGAAACGGCGCGACGCGGTCCTGCAGCAGCGACAGCTCCTCGGCGATGTCCGGCGGCATCAGGTCGCGGCGGGTCGACAGGATCTGCCCGGTCTTGACGAAGATCGGCCCGAGCTCCTGCAGCGCGAGGCGCAGGCGCTGGCCCCGCGGCAGGTCCGCGTCGCTGGCGCGCGTCAGCGGCTTCAGCAGCCACAGCCAGCCGCCGACAGCGGTGTCGCGCAGCAACGAATCGAGCCGGTGCTTCAGCAGCACGCGGACGATGCCCAGCGCGCGCAGCGTCCCGCGCACGCCGCCGAGCGCCCCGGCCGGCGTCATCGCGGCGTGACCCGCGCGACGCGCGCGGCGAGGCGCTCGACGCGGTCGTTCAGCGCGTCGACGTCGGCGTGGAAGGCTTCGAGTTCATCCTTGCCCACCACGTCGCGGGATTCCTCGGTGACGTATTCGGCGGCGTCGCGCGCGAGCCCGCGGGCGAGCCCCGCGCCGGCGGCGAGCGCCTCGCGCAGCACGCGCGCGACCTGCGGGCCGGCGACCGGACCGAACCGCTCCGCGAACGGCCGTTCCCAGTCCGGATCGAAACGCCCGGCGAGCCGCTGCACCTGCCGCGCGAGTTCGGCGTCGCCGGCGATCCGCACCTTGCCGACCGGAGGCGCGCCGGGCGCGCGCAGGAAGGGCAGCTGCGACAGCACGCCGGCGAGCGTCGCGCGGATGCCGAGGTCCGGTTCCACCGTCGGCGGACCGACGCGCAGCGCGCCGTCCTCGACCCGGATGTCGAGCGCGACCGGGGGGGCTTCGAGCGCGAGACCGATCCGCCGGCCTTCGAGCGGACGCAGCGCGGCCGCCGTCTCGGGGTCGAGCGCGAGAAGACGCGAAAGCCCCTGCTCCAGCGCGCGGCCGGCCAGGGGCTTCAGGGCTTGCAACGGCGAGACGGCACGATCGCTCATGCCGTCATTCTAGCGGGCCGGCGCGTCGCCGACGGCCGGCCGCGGCGGCGTCCCTGCCGCGACGGTACGCATCCTTGCGTGGCGGGCGAAGCCCGCGTCAGACGCGCTTGCGGAAGAACGTGATCGCCGCGAGGATCAGGAATACGACGAACAGCACCTGGGCAAGCCAGGCCATCGTGCCGGCGAAGCCGCCGAAACCGAGGATGGCGGCGATGATCGCGATCACGAGGAAGATCAGGGCGTAGTGGAGCATGGCGGCTCTCCTTATGAATGTCGGGTTGGCCGCGGGATTCCGCGGACGGCGCCACTTTCGCCAAGCGCCCGTGGTGCGCGCGTGTGTTCGGCGCGATTTGCGGGTGAATTGCACGGTCCGCGTTCAGCGACGCGAACAGGACGCGAAAACGAGGTCCGGCTTCCGTTCAAAAGCAGCGCCGGCGATCGCGATGCACGCACGACCGCGTAGCCGCTAGAAGCTGGACGCGGCTTCTCCCCGCCACCATGCCGCCAGCCGCTCCAGCCCTTCGTCCATCGAAACCCGTGGCACATAACCGAAATCCCGGCACGCGGCGGAAATGTCGTACCAGTGCGGCGTCGACAGCTGCTCGGCGAGAAAGCGCGTCATCGGCGGTTCGCCGGGCAGGCGCAGCAGTTTCCAGGCCGGCTCCAGCACCGCGCCCGCCGCGTAAGCGACCGCGTAGGGCACGCTGCCGCGAACCGGCGGTTCGCCGGCGGCGGCCAGCAGGTCGTCGACGATGCGACGCGCCTCGCGCGGCTCGCCATTGGAGATGAAGTACGCGCGGCCGGCGCACGCGGCGCCCGGCTTCAGCGCGGCGAACGCATCGAGGTGCGCCTGCGCGGCGTTGTCGATATAGGTGGTGTCCATCCGGTTGTGGCCGCCGTCGATGGTGCGCAGGCGCCCGGCACGCGCGCGCTCGACGAGGCGCGGCAGCAGCTGGGTGTCGCCGGGCCCCCAGATCAGCCGCGGGCGCAGCGCGACCGTCGCGAGCGTCGGCGAGTTGGCGGCGAGCACGTCGCGTTCGGCGATCAGCTTCGTCGCCGGATACGGCGCCTTGAAATCGCGACCGAGCGGCGTGGCCTGCTCGTCGGTGCCCTCGACCGGCGTGCGGCCGCTGTGCGTGACGCTCGGCGTCGAGGTGTACACCAGCGTCGGTATGCCGTGCGCGCGCATCGCCGCCAGCACGTGGCGGGTGCCGCGCACGTTGGCGTCGAAATAGCTCGCGTACGAGCCCCACGCGCCGGCCTTCGCCGCGTTGTGGAAGACCGCGTCGTGGCCGGCGAGCGCGGCGTGCACCGCATCGGCGTCGGCGAGGTCGCCGCGCACCTGCCGCACGCCGGCCGCCGCGAGCGCCGCCGAATGGCCACGCTGGAAGCTGGTGACCTCGTGGCCGTCGCGTTGGAGCGCGGCGCAGAGCGCGCGGCCGAGGAAGCCGGCACCGCCGGTGACCAGGATTCTCATGCGGGCATTGTCGCGGCTGAAGCCGCTCCTACGCCAGCCGGCGGGCGGCCCAGCGCGCGAGGTGCTCGCGGCCGATCTTGGCGTTGTGGCGGATGTCGACCGGAAAGCCGGGATGCACGAGGTAGTGGGCGATCTTCGCCGTGTGGACGAAGCCGAGCGCATGCCGGCGCAGTTCGTCGAGCAGCGCGGCGTGCCGCGAGCGCGGCAGGCCGGCGCGCGGCTCGACGCACAGCACCGCGCGCTGCCGCCCGGGTTCGCCGACCCCGACGAGCGCGGTGCGCGCGACGTCGGGATGCCCGTTGAACACCGGCTCGACCTGCTCGGTGTAGAGATTGCCGTCGGCCGTGCGGACGCGATGCGTCTTGCGGCCGCAGAACCACAGCCGGCCCTCGGCATCGAACCGGCCGAGGTCGCCCATCCGGTGCACGACGCGCTCGCCACCGTCGGGCAGGCGCTCGCGGATCTTCGCCGCCGCGGTCGCGGCGGGTCGCGCGAAATATTCGTCCGTCGCCGTCGGGCCGGCGACGGTGATCTCGCCGATCGCCTCGGCGCCGAGCACGACCGCGTCGCGCCAGTCGGCGATCGGGTCGTCGGTGATCGCGATGAGGCGTACCTCGTTCGGCGCCACCGGGCGGCCGACGCAGGTGCCGGCGCCCTGCTCCGTCGCCGCGCGGGTCGCTTCCAGTTCGCGGCCCTCGATCACGGCGACCGAATGTCTGCCGGGACGGGCGCCCCCGCCGACGTCACGCGCTTCAGCGTCGGCAGCGGCTGCCCGAAACCGGCGAGCACGCGCATCAGCGCCGGCGAGCCGAACAGCTGGTCGACGCCGAACCGCGCGATCGCGTCGTGCAGCTTGCGCGGGTCGGCGCGCGCCGGGCGGGTCGGGTCCATGTCGGGCACCACCGAGCTGACGCCGAGTGCCGGATCGAACAGCGCGAACGGCGGGAACGTCGGCAGGTCGACGCCGCCCGGCGCGATGCCGAACGCGTCGCGCAGCATCGCCACCTGCGCGACGAAATGCCGGTGGCGATAGAC
>CAMPHE010000030.1 GCA_946885815.1 uncultured Arenimonas sp. | reverse complement strand
GTCCTGCTTCTGGACGTGTTGCTCGGCGAAGCTGTAGAAGCGTGTGCCCGGGTACTGGGCGCGCAGCGCCTCGTAGATCCATTCGCGGTGGCGGAACGCGCCGGCCGAGAAGAACTCGACCACGAGCAGGTCGCCGTAGCGGTCGACGACCAGTCCCGACAGGCCGTCGCCTTCGCTGTGCACGACGCGCCACGCGTCGGTGGTGGCGTCGAGCTGGAGCACGTCGCGGCGCAGGGCCACCGCGTCGGCGAGCCGGCGCGCGAAGAAGGCCTCGTCGATCGCCTCGTCCGGGTCTTCGGTGAGCACGCGCAGCGCGATGCGCGAATGGCCGTTGTAGAAGCCGCGGCCGACCCACGCGCCGGTGTTGTCGACGATGTCGACGATCGAGCCGGGCTTCGGCTTCGCCACCGGCTTGTCGACCATCTTCTGGAAGATCCACGGGTGGTTCGAGCGCCGCTCGATCCGCAGCCGCACGACGGGCAGGGTTTCGCTGTTCATCGGCCGATTGTAAGGGGCTGGGGTACACTCCGCGGCACAGAAGGGGAGTAGCTCCCGCTGCCGAGATCGTCATCACGGGCCCGCAGGCCCCGGTCCGGCAGGCAGGTCCACGACGGACCTGCGAGCGAGACCTTCGCCCGCCAGCGGCGAAGGTCGTCCCGATCCCGGGAAGATGCGCCCGCTCGCGGTCGGAAGGCCACGACCGGAGAGTCCCTTGGAAACCATCGCCACCCCCTTCATGTGGGCCGTCTTCACGGTCTTCGTCCTCGCCGCGCTCGCGGTCGACCTGCTGGTGATGCGCAACAGCGGCCCGCACCGCGTGACGTCGCGCGAGGCGCTGCTGTGGTCGCTGGCGTGGATCGCGCTGGCGCTGGCGTTCAACGCCGGCCTCTGGTTCCACCTGCGCGCCGCGATGCCGGCCGACGCGACGCGCATCGCGCTGGAGTTCTTCACCGGCTACCTGGTGGAGAAGGCGCTCGCGGTCGACAACATCTTCGTGTTCCTGATGCTGTTCACCTATTTCGGCGTGCCGGCGCGCTCGCAGCAGCGGGTGCTGGTGTTCGGCGTGCTCGGCGCGATCGTGCTGCGCGCGATCCTGATCTTCGTCGGCGCGGCGCTGATCGCCCGATTCCACTGGATCCTGTACGTGTTCGGGGCGTTCCTGCTGCTGACCGGGCTGAAGATGTACCGCAGCGCCGGCGCGGCGCCGGACATGGACCGCAACCCGGTGCTGCGCTGGATCACCGGCCACCTGCCGCTGGTGCGCCGCTACCACGGCGAAGCGCTGTGGCTCGGCTCGGGCAAGCGGCGCAGGTACACGCCGCTGTTCGTCGTGCTGGTGATGATCGCGGTGACCGACGTGATCTTCGCGGTCGATTCGATTCCGGCGATCTTCGCGATCACCACCGACCCGTTCGTGGTGCTGACCTCGAACGTGTTCGCCGTGCTCGGCCTGCGCGCGCTGTATTTCCTGCTCGCCGACCTCGCCGACCGCTTCCACCTGCTGGTGTACGGACTGGCGACGGTGCTGGTCTTCATCGGCGCGAAGATGCTGCTGGTCGACGTGGTGAAGATCCCGGTGTGGATCTCGCTCGGCACGGTCGGCGTGGTGCTGGCGGCGTCGATGCTGCTGAGCTTGGCGGTCCGGCCGGCGCCGCCGCGGGATTCTGCGTCGCGCCCGTGACGCGGTTGCGCCGCGCCGCACCGGCCCCATGATCGTGGGCATGGACGAGCGGATGCAGGCCCACGCGGCCGCGGTGAAGGGCCGGTTCCGGCGGGCGATGCTGGCCGCGATGGCGTTCGTCGCGCTGATCGGCACCGTCTACACCGTGGTGCAGCCCCTGCTCGGCGATCTGCAGGGCGTGGCGCTGGTGCCGCAGTCGTGGGGCGGCCTGGCCGGCGTGCTGACTGCGCCGCTGCTGCACGGTTCGCCGGGCCACTGGCTCGCGAACGCGGTCGCGCTGCTGATCCTCGGCCCGCTCGTCGGCACCGTCTACCCGCGCGCGAGCCTGCGCGCGCTGCCGCTGATCTGGGTCGGCGCCGGTCTGGTGACGTGGGCGATCGGCCGCCCTTCGCTGCACATCGGCGCCAGCGGCGTCACGCACGGGCTGCTGTTCCTGCTGCTGTTCCTCGGGCTGCTGCGTCGCGACAAGGCGGCGGTCGCGGCGGCGCTGATCGCGTTCTTCTTCCACGGCGGGATGCTGCTCACGATCCTGCCGCGCGAGGCCGGCGTGTCGTGGGAATACCACCTCGGCGGGGCGCTGGCCGGCATCGCCGCGGCGTTCCTGTGGCGCCACGCCGACCCGGAACCGCCGCGCGTGCGGTACAGCTGGGAGGACGAGGGCGGAGACGATGCCGGAGCGGCCGATCCGGAGCTCGAACCGCCGCCGCCCGCGGACGTGCCGGTGCTCTGGCATCGGGCGCCGCCGGAGCCCGCCGGCACCGTGCTGGCGTTCCGGCCCCGCGGGGCGCGGGCGCCGCCGCCGGACTGACCCCGCCCCCGAAGTTGCGCGCCTCGCCCCGCGGTGGAACGCTAGGGCATGGACTGGAGCTTCGACATCCGCTCGGCGTTGCTGGTGGGCGCGCTGCTGACGTCCGTCGTTGGCGGCCTGCTGCTGCTCGTGGCCCGCGGGTTCGCGCCGTCGTATCGCGCCAGCATGGGGTGGTGGGTCGCCGGCACGCTGGCACTGCCGGCCAGCTTCGTCGTGCTGGCCGTGCGCGAGCAGCTGCCGCCCGCGCTGGGCATGGTGCTGGCGAACGGACTGATCGCCGGCGGCGTCGCCGCGTATGCCGTCGCGCTGGAGATCTTCCATTCGCTGCCGCGCCGCCGCGCGCGCCTGTGGGGACTGACGGGCGTGGTGGTGCTGGGTTCGCTGGGCACCGACGCGTTCGGCGGACGGTCGCCGCTGCAGCTCGCGGTGGTGGGCTCCGCGCTGGTGGCGCTGCTCGCCTGCGCCGCGTGGAACCTGTACGCGCCGCGCCGGCACGGCAAGGCGCGGCACATCCTCGGGTCGGTCATCGCGTTGTCGATGGCGATCCTCGTGTACCGCGTGGCGCTGGTGTTCGTCGATCCGTCGCTGCTCGCCAGCACGTTCGCGCCGGGGGGCGTGCAGCTGCTGACGTACGGCGTCGGCAGCGTGCTGCCGGTGGTGGCGAGCTTCGGTTTCCTGCTGATGTGCACCGAACGCAGCCAGCGCGAACTGGAGCGCGCCGCGCGCGTGGATTTCCTCACCGAATGCTTCAACCGCCGCGCGATCGAGGAACTGGGCACGCGCGCGATCGCCGCCGCGCGCCGGCACGGCATCCCGCTGGCGGTGCTGGTGATCGACATCGACCACTTCAAGCGGATCAACGACGAGCTCGGCCACGCGGCCGGCGACGACGCGCTCACGCAGGCGGTCGGACGCATCCGCGCGACGCTGCGCAGCGAAGACATGCTCGGCCGGATGGGCGGCGAGGAATTCATCGTCCTGATGCCCAATACCGACACCGCCGCGGCACTGGTGGCCGGCGAACGGATCCGCGAGAACTTCTCGGCGCAGCCGCTCACGCTGCACGGCATCGACCGCCGCGTGACCCTCTCGGTCGGCGCGGCGGTGCTGGCGCCGGCCGATCGCGAGTTCTCCCAGCTGCTGCTGCGGGCCGACCGCGCGATGTACGCCGCGAAGAACGCCGGCCGCGACCTCGTGTTCTCGGACGGGATGAGCGGGTGGGAGAACACCTGAACCATTCGCGCGGGACCGTGACCGGTTTCACGTGTGCCGCACCCCGATGCGCGTCACAGTCGCGACGATGAAACCTCCGGATCGACCGCTCCTGCCCACGTCGCCGTCGGACATCCCGTCGGCCGCGGGCGAGGCGCATGCCTCGCGGCGCGCGCTGCGCATGCTCAGCGCGTGCAACCGCGCGCTGACGCGCGTCGACGACGAGATCGCGCTGCTGTCGGAGATCTGCCGGATCGTCGTCGACATCGGCGGCTACCTGCTCGCCGGCGTCGGCTACGCGATGGACGACGAGGAGAAGTCGCTGCGGCTGATGGCGACGGCCGGCGACCACCCGGAGCACGCGGCGGCGATGCGGCTGTCGTGGGGCGAGGACAGCCCGTACGGCCAGGGGCCTGCCGGGCGCGCGGTGCGCAGCGGGCTTCCGGTGGCCTACACCGACTTCGCCGACGCGACCCAGCCCTTCCCGGGGCGCGAGGCGGCACTGTCGATGGGTTACCGCAGCGCCATCTCGCTGCCGCTGAACGGCCCGGAGCGTACATTCGGATTCCTCGGCCTGTTCTCCGGCGAAATCTCGCGGATGAGCGAGGACGAACTGCAACTGCTGCAGGAACTCGCCGACAACATGGCCTACGGCATCGCCGCGATGCGTGCGCGGGCCGAGGCGAGACGCGTCGCCGCCGAACTCGCGCTCGCCGCCAGCCACGACGCCACGACGCGCCTGCCGCGCTGGTCGTCGCTCGCGGCGGCGCTGGAGCCGCGGGTCGCGGCCGGCGACGACTTCGTCGCGTTGCTCGTCGTCGACATCGACCGGTTCCGAGGCATCAACGAAGCGGTGGGCCATGCCGCCGCGGACGCGATCCTGGCCACGGTGGCGCAGCGGCTGCGCGACGTCGCCAGCGACGAGGCCGCGGTCGCGCGCTTCGCCGCCGACGAGTTCGTGCTGGTGTGCACCGGGGGCGACGAGGCCGGCGCGCGCGACCTCGCCGAGCGCGTGCGCGCCGCGCTGAGGGAGCCGATCGGCGACGACCCGATGCCGTTGCAGCTGACCGCCACGGTCGGCATCGCCCACGCGCCCGCGCATGGTCGCCGCACGCTCGACCTGCTGCTGCGCGCGCAGGCGGCGAAGGACGAGGGCAAGGCCGATGGCCGCGACTGCGTCAGCGTGTTCGGGCCGCGCCAGATGCAGGCGATCGAGGACCGCGTCACGCTCGGCGGCCGGCTGCGCTCCGCGGTGCGCGCCGGCGAACTGGAACTGCACTACCAGGTGCAGACGCGCGCCGACGCGTCGACGGTCGTCGGCTTCGAGGCGCTGCTGCGCTGGCAGAGCCCCGACCTCGGCCCGGTGTCGCCGGTGCGGTTCATCCCGGTCGCCGAGGCGCTGGGGTTGATGCCGGAGATCGGCGCGTGGGTGCTGCGCGAGAGCTGCCGCCAGGCGCGCGCGTGGCTCGACGACGGCCATCGCGATTTCCGCGTGTCGGTGAACGTGTCGGCGCAGCAGCTGCTGCGGCCCGGGCTTTCGGAGGCGGTGCTGGCCGCGCTCGACGAATACGCGCTGCCGGCGACGGTGCTGGACCTGGAGCTGACCGAGAGCTCCCTGATGGAGAACATCGCGCGCGCGGCCGAGGTGCTGGTGCGGCTGAAGGCGGTCGGCGTGCGGCTGTCGCTCGACGATTTCGGCACCGGCTATTCGAGCCTGTCGTACCTCAAGGACCTGCCGCTGGACAAGCTGAAGATCGACCGCAGCTTCGTGCGCGCGCTGCCCGACGGCGACGCCGAAGGCACGATCGCGCGCACCATCGTCGCGCTCGGCCACCAGCTCGGGCTGCGCGTCGCGGCGGAAGGCGTCGAGACCGCCGCGCAGGCGGACTTCCTGGCGATGATCGGCTGCGACGAACTGCAGGGCTTCCTGATGGGACGGCCGGAACCGGCGACGGTCGCCGGCGCTAGAATGGCGGCGTCCCCCGGAGTGCCGCGATGAACGAACCGCGCCGTGTCGAACACCAGATGACCGACAAGGGTTACGTGCCGGTCTACACCACGGCCGTGGTCGAGCAGCCGTGGGCGAGCTACAGCGCGACCGAGCATGGCGTCTGGGCGACGCTGTTCGAGCGGCAGCAGAAGATCCTCGTCGGCCGGGCGAGCGACGAATTCCTGAGTCAGCAGCGGGCGATGGGCATGGCGCCCGACCGCATTCCGAAATTCGACGAACTCAACGCGGTGCTGCGCAAGGCCACCGGCTGGGAAATCGTCGGCGTCGAGGGCCTGCTGCCCGAGCTGGTGTTCTTCGACCACCTCGCCAACCGGCGCTTTCCGGTGACGTGGTGGATCCGCACGCCCGAGCAGCTCGACTACCTCGCCGAACCCGATCTGTTCCACGACCTGTTCGGGCACGTGCCGCTGCTGATGAATCCGGTGTTCGCCGACTACATGCAGGCGTACGGGCGCGGCGGCGTCAAGGCGCATGCGATCGGGCCCGACGCGCTCGTGAACCTGACGCGGCTGTACTGGTACACGGTGGAGTTCGGGCTGATCCGCCAGCCGGACGGGCTGCGCATCTACGGCAGCGGCATCGTCTCGTCGAAGGGCGAATCGATCCACTGCCTGGAATCGCCGGCGCCGAACCGCATCGGCTTCGATCTCGAACGCATCATGCGCACGCAGTACCGCATCGACACGTTCCAGCGCACGTACTTCGTGATCGACAGCTACGAACAGCTGATGGACGCGACGCGACCCGACTTCACCCCGCTCTACGCGCGGCTGGCGACGCAGGACAGCTTTCCGGCCGGCTCGGTGCAGCACGGCGACGAAGTGATCCAGCGCGGCACGGGCGAAGGCTGGAGCGAGGGCGGCGACGTTTAATCTGCTCTGAGCAGATTAATTAATTTGCTCTGAGCAGATTTCCCCGGCCGTAGCGGCGGCCGATCCACGCGCTGGCGACCAGCGCCACGGCCAGCGGGGTGAACCACGCGAATGTCTGCAGCAGCGCCGGGTCGAGGCCGGGCAGCAGCTTGCGCAGCCCGATGCCGAAGAACGCGATGTGGGTCGCCACGCCGTTGCCGATCATCGCGCCGTAGTGTTCGCGCAGCCACCAGACCGGATCCCCGCTCGCGGCGGCGCGCCGCGCCTTCATCGCACCGAATCCGATCAGGCCGCCGACGCCGCCGAACACCATGAAGATCGGCTGTCCGATGCGGAAGCCGAGCGAAACCATGGCCGCGCCGGCGAGCAAGGTCGCGGCGGTCAGCGTCCAGAACACCGGGGAAAAGTAACGCGGCGGGTCGCGCCGGTCGCGCACCGCGCGCCAAGCGCTCCAGCACCCCTGGGCGACGAGCAGCAGCAGGTAGCCGAGGAACGCGGCGGCGTTCACCCGCCCGTCGAGCCACGCGTCCCCGACCAGCGGCACGCCGGTCACCAGGATGCCGGCCATCGCCAGCAGGAACCCCTGGCCGGCGCGCCGGTGCAGCGGCGAGCCCTTCTTCGCGAGTCCGGCCGTCCAGTACGTGGCGAGGGCGACGGTGCCGGCGGCGATGTGCGCGGCGACGAAGGCGGCGATCAGGGACATGGGCGGGTCTCCTCGGGGACGCCGCCAGTGTCGGTGCCGTCCCCGCGGCGTTCAGGTGCCGGCGGTCACCGGCGCGGCCTGCCGGAAGTCACCAGATGCGCCGCGGCTATTGAGCGCCGCGCGGGGCGCGACCAAGCTGTCGCCATGATCCGGGAACGCCACGGTCTTTTCTCGCTGCTCAACATCGCCGCGTACATCGCGTGGAGCGCGGTGGCGTTCGAGCTGGTCTTCGGTGATCCGTCGACGCCGGCATGGCTCGACGCGCCTTCCCCGACGGGCGTGCTGGCGGGACTGATGGCGCTGTTCCTCGCGCTGCTGATCGTGGTGACCGTCCGCTCGCCGCCCGAGAACGCCGCGCGCGCGATGGTCGTCGGCCAGTTCGCGCTGATGGTGGCGATGATGCTGCTGTCGCGCAGCGGCGCGCTGGCGATCCTGATGGTGCTGGTGGCGATCCAGGTCGTGCACCTGTGGACGCCGCGATGGGCGGTGGCGCTGCTGCTGGCGGCGAACGCCGGCCTGTACTTCCTGTACCGGGAGGTCTGGCATGCGTCGGCCCCGTTGCTGTCGACGATCTCGATCGCGAGTTTCCAGGCGTTCGCCGCGGTGACCGCGTCGTTCGCACTGGATGCCGAGCGCAGCCGCGACGCGCTCGCGCTGACCAACGCCGACCTGCTCGCGACCCGCGCGCTGCTCGCCGAAAGCGCGCGCGACGGCGAACGCCTGCGGCTGTCGCGCGAGCTGCACGACGTCGCGGGCCACAAGCTGACCGCGCTGAAACTCAACCTCGCGGCGCTGGCACGCGACCCGCGCCTCGCCGGCGATGCCCAGGCCGCGCTCTGTGCCCGGCTCGCCGACGAGCTGCTGGCCGACATCCGCGGCGTCGTCGCGCAGATGCGCCACAGCGACGGCCTCGACCTCGGCGATGCGCTGGCGGTGCTCGCGGCCCCGTTCCCGCGGCCGCGGATGCACCTGCAGATCGACGCCGGCGCGCGGGTCGGCACCCTGGCGCAGGCCGAGGCGCTGCTGCGCGCGGTGCAGGAAGGCATCACCAATGCCGCGCGTCATTCGCAGGCGCAGAACCTGTGGGTGGTGCTGCGCCGGGACGCCGCCTCGCTGCGGCTGGACATCCGCGACGATGGCCGCGGCGGTGGCGACCTGCGCCCCGGGAACGGACTGCGCGGCATGAGCGAGCGGCTGGCAGCGGTGGGCGGCGGCCTCGACGTGCGCCGCACCGACACCGGCGGCGTGCACCTGCAGGCGTGGTTACCGACCGCGGCATGAGGAATCCCGATGACCGATGAAACCGTGACGGTGCGCCTCGCCCTCGCCGACGACCAGGCCCTCGTGCGCAGCGGCCTGACCGCGCTGCTGTCGGGATTCCCCAACCTGCACGTGGTGCTGGAAGCCGGTGACGGCGACGCGCTGCTCGCCGGGCTCGCCGACACGCCGGTCGACGTGATCCTGTCCGACATCCGGATGCCGGGCCGCGACGGCTTCGGTCTCGTGCGCGCGCTGCGCGAGCGCGGCGACGCGACCCCGGTGGTCCTGCTGACGACCTTCGACGACGACGCGCTGCCGCTGCGCGCCGCCGAGGCCGGCGCGCAGGGGTTCCTGCTGAAGGACGCGTCGCCCGAAGACCTGCACGAAGCGATCCTGCGCGTCGCCGCCGGCGACACGCTGCTGGCGCCGGTGCCCACCGACCCGGTGCGCGCGCGCTATGCCTACCGTGACCAGGCCGCCCCGACCGACACGTTCAACGAGCGCGAAGTCTCGATCCTGCGCCTGCTCGCCGGCGGGTACTCCAACAAGGAGATCGCCCGCGCCGTCTTCCTGTCCGAAGGCACGGTGAAGAACTACGTCAGCGACATCCTGGACAAGCTGGGCACGCGGGATCGGACGCGGGCGGTGCTGAAGGCCATCACGCTGCGGATCATCTGAGCGGCCCCGCGCCGAGCACCACCACCGCCGCCGCCGCGCCGACGGCCACGAACAGCCCCGCACCGACGCGCAGGCCGAACCGCGCGCCGCCGGCGGTGAACGCGACGAGGGTCTTGGCGATCATGCTCGCGGCGAGCAGGCCGAGCAGCGCCCAGCGGGTCTGCGCGAGGTCGATGCGGCCGCTGCCGGCGAGATTGCCGAGCGTCGCGGTCGCGGCATGCAACTCGGCCGCGGCGGCGAGGACGGCGGCGCCGATCGCGCCGCGCGGGCCGAGCCACGCGCCCATCACCGTCGACGCGAACAGCACCGCGGTGATCACCGCGGCGAACAGCACCGCGTGGCGGAAGCGGAACATGCGCGATTCCGCGGTCGGCGCCGGCACTTCGTCGTCGTCGCCGCGGTGGAATCCGAGCGCACCCCCCGCGAGCAGCACCCCGCCGGCCGCGGCCAGCTCGATCCACACCGTCGGCACGACCTCGGGCGCGACCGCGAGCAGGATCGGCACCATCAGCGACACCGACGCCAGGTTCGCCAGCATCGTCGCGCCGACCGCCGACGACAGCAGCGACGGCGTCTCCTTCACGCGCTGCCCGAAGCCGGCGGTGGCCGCGGTCGAGGACACATAGCCCGCGAAGAACCCGGCGACCGCCAGACCCCAGCGGTTGCCGGTGGCGCGCAGGGCGACATGGCCGAGCGCGCTGATCGCCATCACCAGCACCACCAGCGTCCACAGCGTGCGCGGGTTGAAGACGTCGTACGGGCCGATCGTGCGGTCGGGAATCAACGGCAGCACCACCAGCGCCGACGCGAGCAGCAGCAGGCCGTCGCGCAGTTCCTTCTCGCTGATCAGGTCGCGGCTGAGCCGGTGCAGCGGCGCCTTCGCATACAGCAGTCCGGCGACGACGACGCCCAGCGCGCTGGCCAGCGCCGGCGCCGGCAGCGCCAGGGCGCCGAGCAGCGTCGTCAGCAGCAGTCCGATTTCGCCGGTGAGGCCCGGGTCCTGCTCGCGGCTGCGGCGATAGCTCAATGCGGCCATCGCGCCGACGACGACGACGGCCGCGACCAGCGCCGCGATGCCGAGCCACAGCGCCACCGCGCCCGACAGCGCGGCCAGCGCATGCGTGCGCAGGCCGGCGACCACGGCGACTTCCGGCACGCGGCGCTCGCGCACCACGCCCACCAGCAGCCCGATGCCGAGCGCGGCGCCGAGCGACAGCAGCGAGGGCGCATCGAAGCCGGGCACGGGCAGAGTCATCGCGGTCACCGGGGGCGCGGGGTCAGTCCCCGATTTCCACGCCGAGCGCGGTCGCCATCGGCCGCAGCCGGTCGCGATACGGCCGCCACGCAGGCGCGGCGTCGCGACGCAGGCCGTCGCGAACCTGCGCCGCGCTCGCGGTCGACACGATGCCGCCGCGATCTCCCGGCGCGAGCACCGCCGGGTCGAACGGCAACCCGCAGTGCGCCAGCACGCGCCGCATCTGCGTTTCCGGGTCCGCGACCAGCGCCGCGTGGTCGATGTCCAGCCAGCGCGTGCCGATCGCGGCCCGCCAGTGGTCGGTCAGCGCGGCATGCGCCTCGTGGTAGCCCGCCATTTCCTGCTGGTCGTACGAATACGCGGCGACCTGCCCGTAAAGCACGCGGTAATTGGAGAAGCACACGTCCATCGGCGCACGCCGCATGTGCAGGAAGCGCGCGCGCGGCAGCGCCCGCGCGATGAAGCCGGCCAGCAGCAGGTTCGAAGGCAGCTTCTCGGTCCACGCGCGACGGCCACGCGCGCGCCAGCCCTGCGTCGCGATGAAGTCGGCGCCCAGCGCGGCCATGTCGGCGCGCCGCGCCGTCTCGAGGAAGCCGGGTGACATCCGGCCGGCATGGTCGGTGGCGAGACGCAGTCGCGCGTAGAAGCCGCCGCTTTCGCCGGCGTCGGCGATGTCGGGATGGCCGCCGAGCAGGCGTTCGAGCAGCGACGT
>CAMPHE010000029.1 GCA_946885815.1 uncultured Arenimonas sp. | reverse complement strand
CGATCATCGAGATCGCCGAGCTCGACGGCGAGAAGCAGTTCGAGGTGCTGGCGACGAACGGCGACACGTTCCTCGGCGGCGAGGACTTCGACAAGCGCGTCATCGACTACCTCGTCGACGAGTTCAACAAGGAGCAGGGCATCGACCTGCGCAAGGATCCGCTGGCGCTGCAGCGCCTGAAGGACGCGGCCGAGCGCGCGAAGATCGAGCTGTCGAGCAACCAGCAGACGGAAGTGAACCTGCCGTACGTCACGGCCGACGCGTCCGGTCCCAAGCACCTGAACATCAAGCTGACGCGCGCCAAGCTCGAGGCGCTGGTGGACGACCTGATCCGCAAGACGATCGAGCCGTGCCGCACCGCGCTCAACGACGCCGGCCTGCGCGCCAGCGACATCGGCGACGTGATCCTCGTCGGCGGCCAGACCCGCATGCCGAAGGTGCAGGCGGCGGTGGCCGAGTTCTTCGGCAAGGAGCCGCGCAAGGACGTGAACCCCGACGAGGCGGTCGCGCTCGGCGCGGCGATCCAGGGCGGCGTGCTGTCGGGGTCGGTGAAGGACGTGCTGCTGCTCGACGTCACCCCGCTGTCGCTCGGCATCGAGACGCTCGGCGGCGTGATGACCAAGATCATCGAGAAGAACACCACGATCCCGACGAAGGCGTCGCAGACCTTCTCGACGGCCGAGGACAACCAGTCCGCGGTCACCGTGCACGTGCTGCAGGGCGAGCGCGAGCAGGCCCGCTTCAACAAGTCGCTCGCGAAGTTCGACCTGTCGGGCATCGACGCCGCGCCGCGCGGCATGCCGCAGGTGGAGGTGTCGTTCGACATCGACGCCAACGGCATCCTGCACGTGTCGGCCAAGGACAAGAAGACCGGCAAGGAGCAGAAGGTCGAGATCAAGGCCGGTTCCGGCCTGAGCGAGGACGAGATCGCGCAGATGGTGCGCGACGCCGAGACGCATCGCGACGAGGACAAGCGCTTCCACGAGCTGGTCACCGCGCGCAACGCGGCCGACGGCCTGATCCATGCGACCCGCAGCGCGGTCACCGAGCACGGCAGCAAGGTGCCGGGCGAGCAGCTGGCGTCGATCGAGACGGCGCTGGCGGATCTCGAGACCGCGATGAAGGGCGACGACAAGGCGCAGATCGAGGCGCGCACCGGCGCGCTGCAGCAGGCGGCTCAGCCGCTTTATGCGGCGGCCGCCGGCGGCCCCGCCGGTCCCGACGAGGGCGCGCCTTCGGCCGGTCCGGCGACGGACGACGTGGTCGATGCCGAGTTCACCGAAGTGCGCGACGACGACCGGAAGGCGTGATCGCGGGCCGGCGGCGCGACGACCGCCGGCCGGTAACAACCGGAACGCCCGTGCCGGGCCGGTGATCCCGGTCGGCGCGGGCTTCCAACGTCAGGGGAACCGGTGTGAGTTCGACGATGAGCAAGCGCGACTACTACGAAGTGCTGGGCGTGGCGCGCAACGCGACCGAGGAGGAGCTGAAGAAGTCCTATCGGCGGGCGGCGCAGAAATTCCACCCCGACCGCAACCCCGGCGACCTCGCGGCCGAGGCGAGCTTCAAGGAGGCCAAGGAGGCCTATGAAGTGCTGTCGGACGGCGGCAAGCGCCGGCTGTACGACCAGCACGGCCATGCCGCTTTCGAACACGGCATGGGGGGCGGCAACCCCGGCGGTTTCGGCGACGTCAACGACATCTTCGGCGACATTTTCGGCGACATCTTCGGGGGTGGCCGCCAGCGCGCGCCGCGCCGCGGCGCCGACCTGCGCTACCTGCTCGACCTGGATCTGGAGGAAGCGGTGTTCGGCGTCGAGCGCCGCATCGAGGTGCCGACGCTGGTCGCCTGCACGCCGTGCCACGGCAGCGGGTCGGAAGACGGCAAGGTCGAGACCTGCCGCAGCTGCGGCGGTCGCGGCCAGGTGCGGATGCAGCGAGGCATCTTCGCGGTGCAGCAGGCCTGTCCGGCCTGCGGCGGCCGCGGGCAGACGATCGCCAAGCCGTGTCGCACCTGCCACGGCAACGGCCGCGTGCAGCAGGACAAGACGCTGCAGGTGAAGATCCCGGCCGGCGTCGACAACGGCGACCGGATCCGGCTGTCGGGCGAAGGCGAGGCCGGCCCGCCCGGCGCGCCCGCCGGCGACCTGTACGTCGAAGTACAGGTGCGCGAGCACCCGGTGTTCCAGCGCGACGGCAACGACCTGTATTGCGAGGTGCCGCTGCGGTTCTCGCAGGCGGCGCTGGGTGCCGACATCGTCGTGCCGACGCTCGGCGGCGAGGCGGTGATCAAGGTGCCGCTGGAAACGCAGACCGGCAAGCTGTTCCGGCTGCGGGGCAAGGGCGTGAAGTCGGTACGTGCGCACGCGCCGGGCGACCTGCTGTGCCGTGTCGTCGTGGAGACGCCCGTGAACCTGACGTCCCGCCAGCGGGAGTTGCTGAAAGAGTTCGAAGCGACGTTCGAAGGGGACGACGGCGCGCGGCATTCGCCGCGGTCGAGCGGGTTCCTCGACAGCGTGAAGGCGTTCTGGAGCCGCGTGGTCGACGGCGACGGCGCGAAAGGACGCTGACGCGGCGACGCGACGCGACCAGCGGTACCGCGGAAAGAAGAAGCCCGGCTCGCGCCGGGCTTCGTGCTCGTGGCAACCGCCCGATCAGCGGCCGGTGGCGACCGCGCCGCCGGGCCGGTAGAGGCGCGTCGGCGCCGGGTTGGCGCCGTACGGATCGAGCGTGGTGCCGGCGACTTCGCCGAGGCGCTCGATACGGTCGGCGGGGCGCGGGTGGGTCGACAGCATCAGCGCCATGCCGCCCTCGGCGCCGCCCGACGAGTCGAGCGTCTGCAGCACGCCGACCAGCCCGAACGGGTTGTAGCCGCCGCGGGCCGCGAGCACCATGCCGCGCGCGTCGGCGTCGTACTCGTCCTTCTTGTCGAGGCCCTTGGCGAAGATGTTCATGCCGGCCGCGAACACCTCGTCGCCGAACATGTTCACCGCCTGGTTGCCGCTGCGCGCTGCCGCCTGGCCGGCGATGTCGCTCAGCAGCGCCTGTCCGGCCGCCTTCTGGATCGCGTCGAGCTGGTGCTTCTCGACGACGTGCGCGATCTCGTGACCGAGCACGCCGGCGAGTTCCGCCTCGTCGCGCAGGCGGTCGTAGAGGCCGCTCGTGATCAGCACGGTGCCGCCCGGCATCGCGAACGCATTGACCTCGGTGCTGTCGATCACGCCGAAACGCCACGGCAGGTCGGGTCGCTCGCTCTGCATCGCCAGCCAGAGACCGACGCGGTTGACGTAGCGCTGCAGCTCCGCGTCGTCGACGAGCGGCGCGGCGCCGAGCACGCGGGCGGCGAGGCCACGGCCGAGCGCGATTTCCTCTTCCTGCGTCATCTCGCGCGACGCTTCGGCAGCCTTCTTGCCCATGTTGAACAGGTCCTGCGCATCGCCGAGCCGGCTGAGCGCGGACGCGGGGGTCGCGGCGAACGCGAGGGCGATCGCGGCGACGAGGATCAGCGGATGGCGTTTCATCGGGACCTCCGGCCGCTACGGCCCTGCGGGAGATAGGCGACCTGCTGCGCCTGCACGGGCGCCTGGCCCGCGAAGCCGGCCGCGTCGCCGCTGTTGCTGGCGAAGCCGTCGAGTTCCGACAGTTCGCCGGTATCCGGCGAGGCCGTCATCAGGTCGTCGGCGCTCAGGCCGCGTGCGCCCGTGGTGGCGGTGGCGCCGGTGGAGCCGGTCGCGAACAGCGCGCCGAGATCGGCACCGCCGCTGCGGCCACCGCTCGCGGCGAGCCCGCGGAAATTGAGGCTGCGGGCCCAGCCGCTGACGTCGCCGGCGGTCACGTTCATCCATGCGCCTTGGCGCGCGGTGACTTCGACGGTGTCCTTGGCCTTCAGCTTGCCGGCGACTTCGCCGGTGGTGGCCGGCGTGGCGCGCACTTCGGTGGTCTTCAGCACCGTCGCCGATTCGGCGAAGACCACGCCGCTGGCGAAGACCGTCGCCACGGCCACCGCGAGGACCCGCCGCCGCATCGGCGGAGGGAAGGGGGATTTCATGGGGAACCTCCTGCTCATTGCTGGGGATGCATCGAGGGCTCGTACAGGTCGACCGGCTTTTCGCGGCCTTTGACGTGGAACTGCCCCCGGTGTTCGAAACGGAAGCGGGCCGGGTCGCAGGCCGCACGCGTGGATTCCGACACCAGCACGCGCGCGACGCCCTTCGTCGTGCCTTCGATGCGGCTGCCGAGATTCACGGTATCGCCGATCGCGGTGTACTCCATCCGCGTGTCGCTGCCAAGAAAGCCGACGACCGCCGGGCCGGTGTGCAGGCCGATGCCGACGTCGAAATCGCCCAGGTCCGGCTCGGTCTTCCGCAGTTCCGCACGGAATTCGTCGAGCTGGCGGCACATTTCGAGCGCGGCGGCGACGCCGCGGTCGGCGTGATCGGGCAAATCGCCCGGTGCGTTCCAGAACGCCATGATCGCGTCGCCGATGAACTTGTCGAGCGTGCCGCCATGGCGGAACACCACGTCGACCTGGCGGGTGAAATAAGCGTTGAGCAGCGCGACGACGGCTTCCGGCGTGCGTGTTTCGGACAGCGTGGTGAAACCGCGGATGTCGGAGAACAGGATCGTGATCTCGCGCGCCTGCGGTTTCTGGTCGCGCGAAAGCTCGCCGGTTTCGAGCAGCCCCTCGACCACGCGCGGGTCGAGGAAGCGCCCGAAGACGCCGACCGTCGCCATGCGTTCACGCCGCTCCAGCCATTGCGCCTGCAGCGTGAACAGCACGTACGCGAGCCAGCCCACGAGCAGCGCCGCCCCGACCGGCGCGTACAGGTTCCGGCCGAAGGCGGCCCCGCCGCCGAGCACGCACGCGGCGCTCGCCGCGCCGAGCCACAGACCGATCACCAGCGGCGAGCGCCGGCGGCGCAGGAAGCCCGCGACGACGGCGGCGACGAGCAGCGCGGCCAGCGGCCAGCGCGTCGGAACGTCGCGGAGCCAGTCGTCGGCGAGCAGGTTGGCGATCCCGGTCGCGACGATTTCCGCGCCGATCGTCTGCGACGCCATCGGCGTGGGCCGCAGGTCGACGAGGCCGGGCGCCGTGGTGCCGACGATCACGATGCTGTCGGCCAGCGTCGGCGCGATGCGCGGCTCGGCGCTGTTCAGGTCGTGGATCAGGTCGACGAAGCTGATCGTCCGCGGCGCGCTGCCGTACCAGTGCAGGCGTGGCCGCACCTCGCCCGGCAGATCGGCGCCGGCATGGGCCGCGACCGCCGCCTGCATGCCCGGCAGCCGCCAGCCGTCGACCGCGTGCCACAGGCGGATATGCCGGCCGACGCCGTCGTCGTCGACTTCGAAATTCGCCAGCCCGCCGCGCCAGTTGGCCGGATCCAGCACGGCCGGGACGATCAGCGTCGCGCCCGCCGCCGGGTCGGCGTCCTCGCCACGCACCGCGCCGAAGGAAGGGGGCAGCCTCGCCAGCGGGGCCTCGACGCCGTCGAACTGCCGCACCGACGCGAAGAACAGATTGTCGTGCTGCAGCGCGACGTCCTTCAGGTACTGGTCGCTGTCGGGGTTGAAGACGTCCGGGTCGTTCAGGAACAGGTCGAAGACCACGGAACGCGGCTCGAAACGGGCGAGGCCCTCGATCAGCTCGGCGTGCATCGCGCGCGGCCACGGCCACTTGCCGGCCTCCTCGTTCAGTCCCTCGAGACTCTTCTGGTCGATCGCCACGATCACGATGTCCGCCGGCGGCTGCCGCGACTGGGCATGCAGCCGGAGCATCCGGTCGGCGAGCGCGTCGTCGATCCGGTCGAGCGCGCCGGACAGCCACAGCACCGCGGTGACGGCGGCCAGGACCAGCAGCGGCAGGCGGAGCGGGGTGCGTTTCCGGGTCATCCGCGCGAGTTTAGCCGCAGCCCTGCGCGACGTGAGCGGCGGGTGCCCTCGCGTTTGCGGGCGCCGCGGGCGATCGGCTAGCGTGCGCGGATGGACGCTCCCGTCAACCTGCTGATCCATGGCGCCAGCGGCCGCATGGGTCGCGCGCTGCTTCGTCTCGCCGCCGACGATCCGCGGCTGCGCGTGGTCGCCGCGGTGCATCGCGGCAGCGATGCGGCGTTCGATGCCGGCGTGCCGGCCATCGCGCCGGACCGGCTGGATGAAGCGCCGGCATTCGACGTCGCGATCGATTTCAGCCGGCCCGCCGGGCTCGAGGCCGTGCTGGCGACGTGCGTGGCGCGCGGGCGCGGCCTCGTGAGCGGCACGACCGGCCTGTCGCCCTCGCAGTTCGAAGGGCTCGACGCCGCCGGGGCCACGATCCCGGTGATGTGGGCGGCGAACTTCAGCGCCGGTGTCGCGGTGCTCGCCGCGCTGGTGCGGCAGGCGGCCGCCGCGCTTCCCGGCTGGGATGCCGACATCCTGGAGGCGCACCACGTGCACAAGCGCGACGCGCCTTCCGGCACCGCGCTGCTGCTCGGCGACGCCGTCACCGCCGGCCGTGGCCGGCCGCCGGCCTATGCCAGCGTGCGGGCGGGCGACATCGTCGGTGAACACACGGTGCAGCTGAGCGGTCGCGGCGAGCGGCTGGAACTGGTGCACCGCGCGACCGACCGCGACATCTTCGCGCGGGGCGCGCTCGATGCCGCCCTGCGGCTGCACCGACTCGGCCCTGGCCGCCACGATCTGGGCGAAATGCTGCTGGCCGCCGCCCCCGGGTGAAGGCCGCTGTCGGGCGCGACGGCGTTTCCCTTCGCCGGCCCGAGCCGCTAGAATTCCGGCTCGCCTGAACCCCTTCGCCGCACGGACGTGCCCCGGCCCGCCCGCGAGGCGCCGCGTACCCGCGCAGCGGGGTTCCCACCCTTTCCGAGGCGATCGCCCGTGAGCCGACCCGCAATCCTCGTTCTCGAAGACGGCACCGTGTTCGAGGGCGTTTCCGTCGGCGCCGAGGGCATGAGCGTCGGCGAAGTGGTCTTCAACACCGCGATCACCGGCTACCAGGAAATCCTGACGGACCCGTCCTACGCCCGGCAGCTGGTGACGCTGACGTATCCGCACGTCGGCAACACCGGTTGCACGATGGCCGACGACGAGGCGGAACGGGTCTGGGCCGCCGGCCTGATCATCCGCGACGTGCCGCGCCGCCCGAGCAGCTGGCGCCACCAGGCGTCGCTGCCGGAATGGCTGGACGCGCGCGGCGTCGTCGCGATCGCCGGCATCGACACCCGCCGCCTGACGCGCCTGCTGCGCGACCGCGGCGCGATGAACGGCTGCGTCTGCGCCGGGGCCGACATCGATGTCGAGAAGGCGATCGAGGCCGCGCGCAAGTTCGCCGGACTGCAGGGGATGGATCTCGCGAAGGAAGTCAGCGCGCGCGAACGCTATGCGTGGACGGAAGGCTCGCTGGACCTCGACCAGAACGAGTTCACGCGCGTCGAGCCGAAGTACCACGTGGTCGCCTACGACTTCGGCGTGAAGCGCAACATCCTGCGGATGCTCGCGGAGCGCGGCTGCCGCGTCACCGTGGTCCCGGCGCAGACGCCGGCGAACCAGGTGCTGGCCGAGAAGCCGGATGGCGTGTTCCTTTCCAACGGTCCCGGGGACCCGGCGCCGTGCGACTACGCGATCGACGCGATCCGCGAGATCGTCGCGACGAAGACGCCGGTGTTCGGCATCTGCCTCGGCCACCAGCTGCTCGGGCTCGCCGCCGGAGCGCAGACGCGCAAGATGAAGTTCGGCCACCACGGCGCCAACCATCCGGTCATCGACCTCGCTTCCGAACGCGTGATGATCACCAGCCAGAACCACGGATTCGCGATCGACGAGTGCACGTTGCCGGACAATGTCCGCGTGACGCACCGCTCGCTGTTCGACGGCTCCAACCAGGGCATCGAGCTCGTCGATGCGCCTGCCTTCAGCTTCCAGGGCCACCCGGAAGCCAGCCCGGGCCCGCACGACGTCGCGGGCCTGTTCGACAAGTTCGTCGCGATGATGTCGGCGAACCACCAGGGGACCCCCGCATGACCTTCCGAAGCCTCGCGCTGCCGCTGCTGCTCGCCGCCGCCGGATCCGCCCACGCCGTCGAAGTGCCGATCGGCGACTTCTTCAAGGATCCGGAGTTCAAGAACGTCTCGCTTTCCCCGTCGGGCGAGTACATCACGGTGTCGGTGCCGCAGGGCGACCGCACGGTGCTGGCCGCGTTCCGCGTCGCCGACATGCAGCTGGTTGGAAAGTGGGACTACGGCGAGAAGAAGCACATCGACGAGGTCGTCTGGGTCAACGACGAACGCTTCTTCATGTACGTCAGCCGCAAGCTCGGGCGCTTCGACTTCCACGTCGGCACGCCGGACGTGTACGCGAGCAACGTCGACGGCACCAAGCGCATGGACGTGCCGAACGGCGGCACGTATTCGATCCGCGCGCTGACGCCCGACGACCCGAGCAACATCGTCGTCGAGAGAAGCTCCGGCCTCGGCGACACCGTGCTGTCGAAGCTCAACGTGTACAACGGCCAGGTGCGCACGATCGCCACGGTCGCGATCTTCGACGCCGACTTCGTCGTGACCGACGACGGCGAGCCGATGTACGCCCACGGGACCGAGAAGGACCTGACGCAGGTCACGATGCGCCGCGCCGGCGACAACAAGTGGACCACGATCCACACGTCCAACGAATCGGGCAGCGAGCACGTGCCACGCCGCATGCACGGCGACGGCGAGCGCGTCGTGTTCGAAGTCAGCAAGGCGGGCGAGCCGATGCAGGTGGTGCTGATGGATCCGGCCACGGGCGAAAGCACGCCGCTGTCGTCCAATCCGAACGTCGAATCCACCAACTTCCTGACCTCGAGCGACCGCAAGGACCTGCTGGCGGTGCGCTACCACGACGGCATCCCCAACTACGACTTCGTCGACAAGACGCATCCGGAATCGCTGACCTACGCCGGCCTGATCAACGCGTTCCCGGACCTGGCGGTCGCGTTCCCCGGCATCAGCTGGGACGGGAAGAAGGTGCTCGTCTACGCCTATTCCGATGTCGACCCGGGCTCGTACTACCTGTTCGACCGCGAGACCGGCAAGGCGAAGTTCCTGCTCGCCGGGCGGGAATGGATCAAGCCGGAACAGATGTCGGAGATGAAGCCGATCGTCGTGACGGCCCGTGACGGCCGCAAGCTGCACGGCTACATCACCATCCCGCGCGACAGCGACGGCAGGGACCTGCCGCTGATCCTGCACCCGCACGGCGGCCCGCACGGCCCGCGCGACGGCTGGGGGTTCAACCCCGAAGTGCAGTTCCTCGCCAACCGCGGCTTCGCGGTGCTGCAGATCAACTTCCGCGGCTCGGGCGGCTACGGCACGGCGTTCGAGCAGTCCGGCTACCGCAAGTGGGGCACGGCGATGATCGACGACATGACCGACGCGGTGGACTGGGCGATCCGGGAAGGCATCGCCGACAAGGACCGCATCTGCACCTACGGTGCGTCCTACGGTGGCTATGCGGCGCTGCAGACGGTCGTGCGCGAGCCGACCAAGTACCAGTGCACGATCGGCTACGTCGGCGTCTACGACATCCCGCTGATGTTCAAGGACGGCGACATCCCGCAGTCGGACTGGGGCCGCAACTACCTGCGCAAGGTGCATCCGGAAACGCTCGCCGAACAGCAGGCGCAGTCGCCGGCGTTCAACATCGACCGGATCCGCATCCCGGTGATGCTGGTGCACGGCGAGAAGGACGAGCGCGTGCCGATGTCGCAGTACGACCGCCTGCACGACGGCCTGGTCAAGGCGGGCCGGCCGCCCGAGATGATCGTGCTCGAGGAGAAGGAAGGCCACGGGTTCTACGACTTCCAGAACCAGGTCGACCTGTACACGAAGATGGAAGCCTTCCTCGACCGGCACATCGGCGACGGCGCGCAGGCGCCGGCGTCGCCCTGAGCCGCTCCGCGGGAGCCGGCCGATGACCGAGACGCTGACGCCGTACCTCGTCACCGCGACGGACGCGCGCGGTCGTCGCGGCACGTTCGCACGCGAGGCCGCGTCGCTCGACCATCTGCGGGCGATGCTGGAGCGCGACGGCTATACGCAGATCGAGTTCGTCGACGACGAGCTCTCGGCGCGCCTGCGCCGGGAGCGGCCTGAGGAAGGAAAGCCTAAGTCCGACGCCGACTACCGGTTCGAGGCGGCACAGCGGCACGGCGACCGGCCCGCGGCCGCGTGGCGCTGGGCGGCCGGCCGTCACCTCGGGATGTTCGTCGCGGCCGGGCTCGTCGCGGCGTACGGCATCTGGGCCGGGCAATGGTTGCCCGTCGCCCTCGCGGTCGCGGTCGTCGCGGGTTGGGCGTGGCTGTTCCGCCGTGGCCGGGCGCGGGTGCACAGCTACGACGATCTGCTGCGCGCGTCCGCCAACGGCGACTGGGAAGCCGCCGCGCGGCAGATCGCCGCGCTGCGGGCCGATCCCGCGCTGGCCGACAACGCGCAGTTGCAGGAAGACCTCGCGTTCCGTGCGGCGGGACTGCGTGCGCGCGAGGGCGATCTCGCCGGCGCGCTCGCCGACGTGGAGCCGCTGCGCGCCGCACCGGGCGCCGCCGGGGGATTGTTCGAAGGCCGGGTCGCGGCCATCCACTACCTTGCCGGCGACATGCCGGGCTTCATCGCGATGATGGAAGCGGCGTACGCGGCCGCGGGCGAAGCGCAGCTGCAGCGTCTCGACCTCGCGCTGGCGCATGCCCGTGTCGGCGACACCGCGCGCGCCCGCGCGCTGCTCGACGGCGTCGAACGCCGCAACCTGTCGACGCTGCACAAACCGATCGCCGTCGCCGTCGAAGGCATGATCGCGCGGCGCGAAGGCGACGAAGACGGCGGCGCGCTGCTGCTGTCGGATGCCGTCGCCGGCCTGTCCGCGTTCGCCGCCAACCCGGCCGTCTGGCCGCTGCTCGGCATCCTCGTCGGCCATCAGGCCATCGCGCTGGCGCGCTCCGGCGACGGCGACGACGCGCACGCGGCGATGCTCGGCTGGGAGGCCGTGGTCGACGCCTGCCTCGACGCGCCGACGCGCGACGCGCTGCACGCCGCACTGAAGGCGGCCGCCGCCGCCCCACCGGCCGTTCCGGCCGACCCGAAGAGCTGACATGCCCAAGCGCACCGACCTCGAATCCATCCTGATCATCGGCGCCGGCCCGATCGTCATCGGCCAGGCCTGCGAGTTCGACTA